>CAZXJW010000090.1:0-10926 GCA_964641005.1 uncultured Rhodocyclaceae bacterium | reverse complement strand
CCGCGGACCTTCGAAGCCCGGTATCGCGCCGTTCGGTGCGAACCACGGGTCGGTCAGGAAGCGCTTGCCTGCGTAGTCGATAATGAGCGTCGCGTTTCGGATTTGGCGGATCTGCATAAAGACATCATCTGAATTGGATGTGCCTACATGCTAGGAGCGGACGCTTCGACAGCGAAGTGCAAAGCGGGACAACAGGCGCCAGCCTTGGGCCAATCGCTGTCCGCGATTGTGTCAGTCGACTTCTATCGGCAGGGATTCGTCCTTGGCCCATTCGCTCATCGAGTTGTCGTATACAGCGAGATTATCGTAACCGAGCTGGTACATCAGGAAGGCGTCAAGCGTGGCGGCAATACCACCGCCACAGTAGAGGATGACCCGGTCCGTCTTTTCGCGAGGGCATACAGACGCGAACATGGCTGTCAGTTCATCTGCGGACTTGAACGTGCCCGAAGCCGCCTCGAACATCTCCGCTGCCGGTAGATTCACGCTTCCGGGGATGCGGCCGCGGCGCCCGTAGCGATCATTCAGTCCGCGATAGAGATCCGGTGCAAGTGCGTTGATCGTGCAGACCCGCGGATTGCCGATGACGGCGAGGACTTCTTCCTTGGTGGCGAAGAGCGTCGGCCGCGGTCGTGCGGTGAAGGTTGCGCGGGGTCGCGGCACGGGCGCAGAGGTCGATATGGCACGCTGCTCGGCCTTCCACTTGCGCAAGCCGCCGTTCAGCACGGCAGCACGATCGAACCCAAAGGCGCGAAGCATCCACCACACGCGTGTCGCCCACATCGGATGCGTTGACGAATACAGGACCAGATGGGTGTCGTCGCCGATGCCGTGGCGCTCCATGGCTTCGGAAAACTGCGCAGCAGAGGGCAACGTGAAAGCGAATGGCGCGCCCTGTATGGAGAGCTCGCCTTGCAGGTCTACGTAATCGGCACCAGGAATGTGGCCGCCAACGAAGTCTTGATGGCCGCTCTCGACGCGATACGGAGCCCCGGCTGGAACGTTGTCGAAATGCAGGTGGGTCGTGACATCGAGTACTCGTAGGGCGGAGTTCTCCAGATTTTTCGCCAGCCAATCGGTTTCGACGATGGCGTCAGGGTGTCTGTAAGCGTTCACGGGTGACTGTCCTGTAGCAATGGGAGGGCCGAGCATCTGCGGGCCAGATAACATCCACGCGGCGCCCCCGTCCAGTTCCCATCACGTCGCCGCGGAGGATTGGCCCAAAGCGAACGCACTTTGTCCCATGTATCTCGCCTGGAATGAAATCTTCGGTTCCGCAGCAACTCGGCGAGGCGAACGCAGCCGTCGTGTGAGCCGTCAGTGGCGCAGCTTCTTGGCGTGGCAGCCAGACGGCTCCGGTGGCTTGGAGAACGCCGGTGGCCACCGGGCAGGGTCATGCCGAGGAAGCCACCCAACGTTCACCCGCGGGAGGGGCTTGCAGCGGCGCTTCCTGCGCCTCACGGACCGAGGCAGAACGGCTTTGCTTGTGCGCTGGCTCCGCCGCCCCGTCCGCCGTCAGAACCCCGCTGCCTCCAGGCGCCGGGCGATCCAGCGCTGGAACTGCCAGATCGGCGCCTCGAGTTCGGCGAGCGGGCCCGGTTGGTAGGCCTGCGAGCGCAGGCCTGCCTGCACGGCGCCGCACACCTCCATGTCCTCGAGGTGGAAGCGCCGGAGCATGTCCTCTTCCTGCGCGAGAGTGGCCTCGAAGCCGGGCACCGACCTGGCGCTCTTGTCGACCATCAGTGTGGTGTGCAGGCGCATGCGTCCTGCCGAGAGCGCCTCGATGCGATACCAGTAGACGCGGTCGGGCGCGGTGAAGAGCAGGAAGTGCGGCGCGCCCAGGAACACCGTCCACTCGAGGAAATCCGCGGGCTGCATGCCAGGCAGGACGGGGAAGCTCAGCAGCTGCGGCTCACCGGCTTTCGCTTTGCGCTGCAGTTCGTCGGCCAGCGGCAGGTGGCAGACCACACCGTCACCCTGAACCGGCTCGGTCCAGCATCCCTGGGCCGGCATGATCGGCTGGAAGACCGCGTGATGCGCGCCGAGGTGGTGGTAGGGCTCCATGAAGTTCTCGACCAGCACCTTCCAGTTGAAGGGGCAGTCCCACGAGAGATCCAGCACCATCTCGAGTTCGTGCATGCGGAAGCGTTCGAGGTGCGGCATAAGGCCGGCGAAGGCCTCGGCAACAGGCGGCGCTGATTCGTCGAAGGTGACGAAGACGAAGCCCTGCCACACCTCGCTGCGGAAGGCCTTGAGCGCGAGGTCGCCCGCGGCGACGGCGGCGTGGGTCTTCATCAGCGGCGCACCCTTCAGGCGCCCGTCGAGGCCGTACACCCAGTGGTGGTAGGGGCACTGCAGGTGCTTGCAGTTGCCGGCTTCGGCGTGACCGCTCTCGGGTGGCATCACGTCCATGCCGCGATGGGCACAGATGCGCGAGAGCACGCGCACCACGCCGTCCTCGCCACGGATGACCGAGATGCGTTCGCCCTGCAGTTCGAGGTTCACGTAGTCGCCTGGCGATGGAATCTGCGATACGTGGGCGACGCTCTGCCATGCGCCCTGCAGCAGGTGCAGTCGCTCTTGCTCGAACCACGCCTCGCTCACATAGGCGGCGGCGGGCAGCGCACGGGCCTCCGCCAGCGGGCGGGCGGCCGTCTCGCGGATGCTGTGCGCGAGCACGCGCATGGGGTCATTCAGCGGGGCAACGGCGGACATGATGCTTGAACCTCATCGTAATCAGGGCGCGTTCGTTGATCGGGGCGCCGCGCTGCGGCGTTCTGCTGCATGGCGCATGCACTCACGGGCGGGCAGGCGCCGACCTCAGGTCCGCGCCCAGGCATCGAAGTGGGCGCTCTCGGTTCGCGCCATCCAGCGGGCGATGTCCCACAGGTCGGCCACGGGCTGGTCGGTGAAGGGCAGCGTGTGCAGATAGCGATCGGGACCGAACTCCGGCGTGAGCGTGGTGCGGGTGTAGCCTCGCTCGTGTTGCGCGGTCCAGACGGTCTCCCACCAGCGCTGGTGCGCCGCGAGGCAATCCGCGTACTCGGGCGCGGCCGGATGCGGCACCTGCGGTCCCTGTGGATAGCCCACCCTGCACTGCACGTGGTGGGCGTGCCGCGCGGCGAGGGCCAGCGCATAGGTCTCGTCGTCGATGAGACGCTCGGCCACCACCACCCAGTGGCTGAAGTCGCAGGTGATCAGCAGTTCGGGCAGCGCCTCCAAGATGGGCACGCTCGCCCACGGGGCGTACAGGCAGCGCGTGCGGTGGGTCTCGAAGACGACGGTGCGACCGTAGCGCCGCGCGATGTCCAGCGCGCCCTCGAAGAAGGACAACGCCTCATGCAGCGGCCACGCATCGAGGCCTCCCATGCAGTTGACGAAGCCGGGCTGCACGGGGAAATCGTCGAAGGCGGCCAGCGCGGCCTCGAAGGTGGCGAGGTGGTCGGCCACGCTCGCGTGGCGCGGCGGCACCCACCAGGCGGGGCCGGCGCCGCCGGTGCAGATCTCGCCGATGTACGACAGCCCGTGCGCCTCGAGGGCACGTGCGAGTTCGGCGCGCTCGGCGGGGTCTGCAGGCAGCCCGCCCTCGAGGCCGGTGAAGCCTTCGGCCGCGGCCTCCTCGGCAATCTGCGCGGCACTGCGCCCCGGACTCGCCCACAGGCTGCGGTAGAGCTCGAGCTGCATCATTCGCGCTTGCCCTCGTCACGCATCAGCTGCATCACGTGGCGCTCCAACTCGCGGTGACCCGGCGCGTCGTACATGGCCTCCTTGGTGGCGGGTCTGCCGTTGCGCTTGAAATCCGGGCGCAGGATCTCGCGCACCCGGCCCGGGTTGCGCGACAGGAACACGATCACATCGCCCAGGAACAGCGCTTCATCGATGTCGTGCGTGACCATGAGCACCGTCATGCGCTCGCGGGTGACGACCTCGAGCAGCAGCTCCTGCATCTGCCAGCGCGTCTCCGCGTCGAGGGCGCCGAAGGGTTCGTCCATCAGCAGCATGCGCGGGTAGGTGGCCAGCGCGCGGGCGAGCGCCACGCGCTGGCGCATGCCGCCCGAGAGCTGGTCCGGATGGTGGTCCGCGAACTTCGTGAGCCCCACGCGATCGAGAAAGTACTCGCCCGCGCCTTCGGCGAGCGCGATGGTCTCGCCGTGCAGCCGGAGGCCGTACTCCACGTTCTGGCGCACCGTGAGCCAGGGGAAGGAGGTGTAGCTCTGGAAGACCATGCCGCGGTCGCGGCCGGGCCCGACGATGCGCGCGCCCTCGATGCTGCAACTGCCCTGGCTCGGCGCGTCGAGGCCGGCCACCATGCGCAGCAGGGTGGACTTGCCGCAGCCCGAGGGGCCGAGCATCACGCAGATCTCGTGCGGGCGCACCGCGAAGGACACGCCGTCCAGCGCGCGCAGGCTGCCGCCGCCGTGCAGGGGATAATCCTTGCCCACGCCATCGACGGCGAGAAAGGGCGCGCCGGACGGCGCCTCCGCGGCCGCGTCCGGCGAGGGCGGCGCGCTGTCCGTCACCACCCGCAGCCCGGCCTTGACGCCCGCTGCACTCACTCGACCACCGGCGGCTTGGCGACCGTGGCCTTGAGCGGGGAGAGGTCGATGCCCGCCTCGGGCGGGAGGGTTTCCTTCATGAGGCCGAACTTCTTCCACCAGGTGTTGGTGAGCGCCCAGTGGTCGTTGACGCCATTCGCCGAGCCTATCGGCACCGGACCCTCCTTCACCCGCATGAAGCGCGCGGCCTCGTCCAGGTCGAAGACCCAGATGCCGATGGGGTTCGGCTTGCCGTCCTTGCCGATCACGAGTTCCACGTCGGAGAGCGGGAACTTGAGCGCCTTGGCGATGATCTCGTTGCCTTCCGCCGGGTGCGCCTTCCACCACGCCACGGCGGCGAAGTAGGCGCGCATGGTGGCGGCCGCCGCTTCCGGTCGCTGCTTGATGAAGGCATCCGTCATGTACATGCCGTCGCCCAGCAGTGCCGTGCTCTTCCAGTAGTCCTCGGCCGAGGAGGTGACGGCGCGTGAGCCCTTGAGGTTCTCGAGCACCTTGCTGCCGAAGGGCTCCCACAGCTCGCCGGCGGCGACCTGGCCGGAGACCATCGCGCCCACGGCGTCGTCCATGATGACGTTCACGTAGGTGACTTCGTCGAACTTGACGCCGTTCTTCTCGAGCCAGATGCCCATGTAGATCTGCGTGAGGCCGCCTTCGAGCACCGCGACCTTCTTGCCCTTCAGATCCGCCGGCGAGGCGATGCCGGGGGCGAGGATGATCTTGTCGGTGCCGATGGAGGGGTTGGTGTAGGTGACGAACTTCACCGGCACGCCCTTCTCGGCCGCGATGGGGCCGTATTCCACCGTGCTGGAGGTGACATCCAGCTGGCCGGCGGCCATCGCGCTGAAGCTCTGGTAGGGGTCTTCGATGATCTGGATGTCGAGGTCGACCTCGGGCACCAGGTTCTTCTCCTTGGCGATGTACCAGAAGGCGTAGCCCGGCCAGGAGAAGAGCGACACGCGCACCTTCTCGACGGCCAGTGCCGGCTGTAGGAGCCCGGCCGCAAGGCAGGCGGTGGCAAGGAGGCGGGCGAGTAGCTTCATGCGTGGGTCCTCTTGTGGATGGGTTGGCAGGTGGGCTGCGCGTCAGCGGGCGTGGTGGAGCCAGGGGAAGGCGCGGTAGTGCAGGAGGCGGAAGACGCCGTCGAGCAATAGGCCCATCACGCCGATGGTGACGATGCCGGCCATGATCTCGTCGACGTGCACGAAGCGCTTGGCGCGCATCATCATGGCGCCGATGCCATCGGTCGTGGCCACGATCTCGGCGACCACGAGGTAGGTCCAGCCCACGGCCAGCATCTGGCGAAGCGTGTCGACGTAGGCCGGCATGCAGGCCGGCAGCACCACGGTGCGCAGGATCTGGCGGCGTCCGGCACCGAGGGTGCGCGCCGTATCGATGAGTTCGGTGCGCACCGCGAGCGTGTTGTCGATGATGAGCGTGAGCAGGAAGAACACCACGCCCACCGTGAGCAGGGCCAGCTTCTGTTCCTCACCCGCGCCGAGCCACATCAGGAACAGCGGCACGAAGGCGGTGGCCGGCAGGTAGCGGCACGCCGACACCAGCGGCCCGCCCACGGCACACAGGGGCGGGAACGCTCCCATCAGCAGCCCGAGGGGCAGCGCCATCACCGCGGCGATGCCGAAGCTGACCAGGATGCGTCGCAGGCTCGCCCACACATCCCACCCGAAACCCTGCTCGCCGAACAGGCGCCACAGCGCCACCACCACACCGCTCGGCGGCGGGAAGAGCTGCAGCTGGCCGTAGAGACGCGAGCCCACCTCCCAGCCCAGAAGGAAAAGCAGCGCCCCGACCGTGCCGAGCGTGACGCGTGCCGGCCCGCCGAGGACCTGCTTGAAGTCCACCGACAGCTGCCGGCCCACCGTGGGCGCGGCACCGCCTTCGAGCGCGGCGCCTGCTGGTGGTGCGGCAATGTGGGGCGTTGCGTGCGTCATCGGCAGCTTCTCGGGGTTCTGCGAGAAGTGCAGCAAGGCGCGTGCCGGAATTGTTTAATCGTTCAATGAAGAGGCGGGCGGGTGCCTCTTTCCGCGAAACAACGCAGCCGCGGCAGCCGCGGCACGGACCGCCTCACCGCAGCCGCGGCCGATCAGCCGACGCGGCTGCGGCTACGCGTGGAGGCGTCTGCCGCCAGGCGGCGACGGCTGCTCGTCATGGGTGCGCGCGTCGAGGCGGCGAGGGTTTCCTCGCGCACGCCCAGCTCACGCCACAGCATCTGGCTGAACTGGGCCATGGCGCGCTTCAGATCGAAGCGCGGCTGCACCATCGCACGCACCATCAGGCCATCGAGGTAGGTGGAAACGAACTGGGCCACCTGCGCCGCATCGACCGCTTGAAAGCGACCCGCGGCAATGCCGCCCTCGATGCACTCCATGAGCATGCGCCGCTCGCCATCATAGAAGCGGCGGATGGCCCGCTCGATGGCTGGGCTGTCGATATCGCTGCTGCGGTAATCGAGGCTGATCTTCACGAGCTTCTGGATCGGCTCCGACAAGTCCACGTGGCTCGCGAGCCAGTCGGCGATGATTTCGGCGGGGTCGTCGTCACAGGCACGCAGCATGTCGAAGTGGGCGAAAGCCCGCTGGACGGTGTGCTCGATGGTGGCTCGCAGCAGGTCCTCTTTGCTCTCGAAGTAGTAGTAGAGCAGGGCCGTGTTCACCCCGAGCTCGCCGGCGATCTGCTTGATGGTCACAGCCGCGAAGTGGCGCCGGGCGAAGAGCTCCAGCGCCACGGCGATCATGGCCGTTCCGCGCTCGGCCACGGCTTCGCGCGCGCCCCCACGCGAGCGCGTCCCCGCGTCGGTCTTCGTGCTGTTGCGGCGACTGTTGCTGCGTCGGGCAAGGGGCATGGGCCTGCGTTCCTCCAGTGGCGAGTGTGGCCAGTCTAGCCAGTTGCGGGCCAGCGCCGTGCACCCGGCCTCTGGCCGTGGTGAGCCTCGCCCAGACCGGCCGAGTCTGCACGGCGCTGGTGCGGCGGCGGCCTCCGCTGCATCGGCGGAGTGCGCCGGCATGCATGCGTCGCGACCGGCGCCGGTCGCGGCTTCATTAATCGTGCGATTAACGCGCCGGCGGCGTCGCTGGCAGGCTTGTTGCTCACCGATTGCTCCGGGGCCGTTACACGCCGCTTGCGGCGCCCCCGCATCCGACATCGCAGACGCAGTTCAAGAGGAGAAGACCGTGGGTTCACACGAGGGATACGAAGCACTGGCGCAGGAGCTCTCCGCACGTGGCGTGAAGTACCTGCTGGCGTCCTACGTGGACATGCACGGTGTATCCAAGAGCAAGATGGTGCCGCTGCCGCACCTCGCGCGCATGATGGGCGGATCGGAGCTCTTCACCGGCGCGGCGCTCGACGGCGTGCCGCAGGACGTGAGCGACGAGGAGGTGGCCGCCCATCCGGACCCCGGGTCGCTGCGCGTGCTGCCCTTCGAGTCCTCGGTCGGCTGGTTCGCGAGCGACCTGTGGTGCCGGGGCAAGCCGTTCGAGGCCTGCAGCCGCAATATCCTGAAGCGCGTGCTCGCGGAGGCGGCGGAGCTCGGCTTCGGGCTCAACCTCGGCATCGAGGCCGAGTTCTTCGTGCTGCAGGACGCGCCGGGCGGCGGTTTCCGGCCGCTCTCCACGCGTCCCAACCTGGACAAGGCCGCCTACGATGCCGCCCGCCTGGTGGAGAACCTGCCGTGGATAGGCGAGCTGGTCGACATGATGAACGCGCTCGGCTGGGACGTGTATTCCTTCGACCACGAGGACGGCATCGGCCAGTTCGAGATCGACTTCAAGTACTTCGACGCTCTCACCATGGCGGACAACTTCGTATTCTTCCGCTGGATGGCCAACGAGGTCGCGCGTCGCCACGGCGGCTTCGCCACCTTCATGCCCAAGCCCTATGGCGACCGCGCGGGCAGCGGGGCGCACTTCAACATGTCGCTCTACGATCTGAAGTCCGGCGCGAACCTCTTCGCCTCCAGCGAGGACCCGCGCGGTTGCGGCCTGACCACGCTCGGCTACCAGTTCGTCGCGGGCGTGCTGCGCCACCTCCCGGCCATCAGTGCCGTGGTGGCGCCCACCGTGAACAGCTACAAGCGCCTCATCCTGCGCGGCAGCATGTCGGGCTTCACCTGGGCGCCCATCTTCTGCTGCTACGGCAACAACAACCGCACCAACACACTGCGCATTCCCCTGGGCGGTGGCCGGGTGGAACTGCGCGCGGCCGACAGCGCCTGCAACCCCTATCTCGGCGCCGCGCTGGTGCTGGCCGCGGGCCTGGAAGGCATTCGCGAGGGACTCGACCCGGGCGATCCGCACCTCGACAACATGTATCTCAAGTCGCCGGCCGAGCTCGACGCACTGGGCGTGCGCATGCTGCCGCGCAGCCTCGGCGAGGCGGTGGAGGCCTTCTCCGCCGACCCGCTCGCCGAGAAGGTGTTCGGCGCCGAGATGTTCAAGGCGTGG
Source organism: uncultured Rhodocyclaceae bacterium (assembly GCA_964641005.1). Lineage (GTDB taxonomy): Bacteria > Pseudomonadota > Gammaproteobacteria > Burkholderiales. The sequence goes on along the minus strand of CAZXJW010000090.1, from coordinate 1,910 downwards.
ACCGAGTACAAGCGCGATGAGTGGATGAGCTACATGCACCACGTCTCCGACTGGGAGTACCAGCGCTACCTGAAGCTCTTCGGCTGATGTCCGACAGCCGCGGGGAACGACTGCGTTGAACATCGAACGCGTCGAGCTGGGCGATCTGCGCCTCGAGCACGGCGGCGTGCTCGAGGGCGCGTGGCTCACCGTGGCCACCTGGGGCGCACTCGCACCCGACGGCGGCAATGCTGTGTTGTTCCCCACCTACTTCACCGGCAGTCATCTCTCGAACGCGCGGATGATCGGCCCCGGGCGCGCACTGGATCCCGCGCAGTGGTTCATCATCGTGCCGAACATGATCGGCAACGGCGTTTCGCTCTCGCCCTCGAACGCGGGGCCCCGCCAGGCCGGTGCCCGCTTTCCGCGCGTGTCGGTCCGCGACAACGTGCGGGCACAGCATCGCCTGCTCACGCAGGTGTTGGGCGTCCCGCGACTCGCACTCGCCACCGGATGGTCTATGGGCGCCGTGCAGGCCTGGCAGTGGGCGGTGGAGCATCCCGCGTTCGTGGAGCGCCTACTGCCCGTCTGTGGCTCGGCGCGTTGCTGGCCACTGAACCAGGCCTTTCTCGAAGGCGTGCGCGCGGCGCTCCGCTGTGACGCGGATTTCCGCGACGGCGCCTACGAGGCCGCACCCGAACGCGGCCTCAGGGCCTTCGGCCGCGCCTACTGCGGCTGGGCCTACTCGCCGCGCTTCTTCCGCGAGGGGCTCTACCGAGAACTCGGCCACGAGAGCCTCGAGGCGCTCCTGCGTGCGTGGGAGGACGATCACCTGCAGCACGACGCCAACGATCTCCTCTGCCTCGTCGATGCCTGGCAGCAGGCCGACCCATCGCGTGGGCCCACCTTCAACGGCGACCTGGCGACGGCGCTCGGCCAGGTGACCGCGCGGACCATCGTCATGCCGTGCACGACCGATACCTACTTCACGCTGGAAGAGAATGCGCTGGAGGCCGCGATGGTACCGGGCGCTGAACTGCGCCCTATCGATTCGCCCTACGGCCACTGCGCCGGTGCGCCCGGCCGCTTCGCGGCGCCCATGGCGCAGGTGGAAGGGGCGCTCCGCGAACTGCTGTCGCGGTAATGCTGCTGCTCGCGCGGCGGCCTGGCCTCCGCGAAGTCGTCCTCTTCACTCAGTCTCGCTGACGCAGCCGTCGCAGGGATCGCCGGCTCGACGGGCCGGCCTATCCATCGGTTACCATTTCCGAGTGCATTGGCCAGGTCAGGACGATGAGTGGGAGGTGACATGAGCAAGCTGCAGGAAGACCCCCGGATAGATCCGCAGATCAAAGCGAAGTTCGGCGACTTCGGTCAGGCGCAGGCGCCGAATGCGTCGAGCCGTGCGGAGGTTCTCGCGATGTTCGAGACGCCCGAAGGCAAGGCCATGATCGAAATGCAATCGCAGTTCTTCCGCACGACGGCGAGTGAGGAGGTAGCGCCCTCCAAAGGCCTGGTCATACGCACGGAAACATTTGCGTCCGCGCCGGACGGCAACCAGGTCAAGATTCTTTTCATCAGGCCGGAAGGCAAGGAGACCCTGCCGTGCGTCTATTACACCCATGGCGGCGGCATGGCTTTCCTGTCGGCCTATGATGACAACTACCAGGCATGGGGCCGCATCATCGCAGCGCAAGGCGTCGCGGTGGCGATGGTCGATTTCCGCAACTCGCTCGTCGCCTCTTCCGCGCCCGAGGTCGCGCCCTATCCGGCGGGGCTCAATGACTGCGTGGCGGGATTGGAATGGGTCCACGCCAATGCGGCAGCGCTGGGCATCGATCCCAAGCGCATCATCATCAGCGGTGACAGCGGCGGCGGAAACCTGGCATTGGCCACCGCCATGAAGCTTCTCCGCGATGGCGACATCGGCCTGC
>CAZXJW010000089.1:9677-10996 GCA_964641005.1 uncultured Rhodocyclaceae bacterium | reverse complement strand
GCGATGCGCTCGGTGCCCACCACCTTGCCACCATCACGGATGCTGCACATCTTCTGGTCCAGGTAGGCCACGGCGCGCAGCAGCTGGTCGCGTTCGGCGTCCGCGACGCTCACGCGGAAGTCGCGGCCCATGATCTTCACGTCCATGGCCTTGGCGTCCTTGCTCATCGGGGCGTCTCCGGACGGTTACTCGGCATCCTGCGGCAGCCGGCCGAGCAGGGCCTCGAGCCGGGTCCGGGCCGCGGTGACCCGGTCGCGCAGCAGCTTGTTTTCGTTCTGCGCGGTGACGAGCTGCTGGCGCAGCTTGCCGTTCTCCTCGCGCAGCCGCTCGGTGAGCCGGATGAGCTGGCGCAGCCGCTCCTCGAGGGCATTCAACTCTGCATCCATGGCTGTCACTATATTGACAAAAATTCAACCAAGTCAACGTTTAACGCGCGTTACCTGAGGCGGTTTGACAGGTTTCGGCGGCGATGGACGCTCAGGCGCAACTCCCATGCCCGTTCGAGGGGGATACACCTGCGGGGTGAGGGACTAGAATCGCGCCCAGCCTTCAGGTGCCCGCGCCGGATTCTTCGGCCGGGATAATCGGGAAACAGGTGGTGCCGTCCGGACCGTGCGTCCGGCGCGCCAGGCCTGTGCTGCCCCCGCAACGGTGGGCGAGGAAGGGCGGTTCACGATGCCACTGCCGGCCGGTCCGGGCGCTTCGCGCCGGGGCAGGCGGGCGGGAAGGCGGACCGCCTCGGCTCGCGAGCCCGGAGACCGGCCTCGAGGCGACCGGCGACGTTCCGCGGGGTGGCGGACGGTGCGCGCGGTGCCGCCTCGAGCGGCGCCCACTCACGCGATTCATCCCCCGGCGCGGAATGCGCCTCCACATCCGGGCCTGCGGAGGGCGGGCCTGTATCGAGGGGATTCGTCCATGCGCCGCACCCGCCTGGCCACCGCGATCGCGGCGGCCTGCCTTTCGCCTCTTCCCGCAGCAGCCCAGTCCCAGGTCAACACGCCCGACGTGGTGGTCACCGCGTCGCGCTTCGTCCAGCCCCGGCGCGATTCCGCCGTGGGCGTCACGGTGGTCACCGCCGAGGACATCCGCGCCAGCGGCGCGCTCACCCTGCCCGAGGTGCTGTCGCGCCAGGCCGGCTTCACCGTGCGCGACAACTCCGGCAGCCCGAACCGCCAGATCGACCTGCGCGGCTTCGGCATCACCGGCGACCAGAACACGCTCATCCTGGTGAACGGCCAGCGCATCTCCGAGAACGAGACCACGCCGGCCGACCTCGCCTCCATCTCGCTCGCCACGGTGGAGCGGGTGTAGATCCTGCG
>CAZXJW010000089.1:1122-9667 GCA_964641005.1 uncultured Rhodocyclaceae bacterium | reverse complement strand
GTGCCGTGCTGTACGGCAGCGGCGCCACCGGCGGCACGGTGAACATCATCACCCGCGGCCCGCAGCCCGGCGACCGCAACGGACGGCTTGCCGCCACGGCGGGCAGCTACGGCACGCTCGGCCTGTCCGCGAACGCGTCGGTGGCCAGCGAGCGCTGGGGCCTGACGCTCAACGCCTCCTCGCTGGCGTCGGACAACTACCGCCGCAACAACGACCTGCGCCAGGACAACGTTTCCGGCGAGATCACCTGGTTCGGCGACCGCGGCCCCGTGGCGCTGCGCTTCGCCAGCGGCAACCAGGACCTGCGCCTGCCCGGCGCGCGCACGGAGGCGCAGCTCTCCAGCGACCGTCGCGGCACGTCCACCCCGAACGACTACCTGTCGCTCGAGAACTCGCGCGTGGCGCTGTCCACCACCCAGGCGCTCGGACCGGCGGAGGTGGCGCTGGACATCGGCCATCGCGAGCGACAGTCGCGCTCCTTCCAGCTCGGCGGCTTCAACGACGTGAACGGCCGCGTCACCAGCATCTCGCCGCGCATCCGCGTGCCCTTCGCCATCGGTGCGGTGGGCAACCAGCTCGTGGCCGGCGTCGACTGGGACGAGTGGAACTTCGACAACCGCATCGCCTCGTTCGGCTACTTCGGCACCGCCACCCAGCGCAACCTGGCGGGCTACGTGCAGGACACCATCGACCTGCCCACCGGCACCACGGTGAGCCTCGGCGCGCGCCAGCAGCGCGTCACCACGGCGCTCACGGAGCAGTCCTTCGGACAGCAGGATGCCAGCAAGGAGCGCACGGTCAACGCCTGGGAAGTGGCGCTGCGCCAGGCGCTGGGCGAGGCGTGGTCGGCCTATGGCAAGGCCGGGCAGAGCTTCCGCATCGCCGTGGTGGACGAGATCCGCGGCTTCGGCTTCGTGCCGCCGGCGCTGCTCGAGCCCCAGACCTCGACGGATCGCGAGATCGGCCTGCAGTGGGCGCAGGGCGGCCACCGGCTGCGCGCGGCGGCGTTCCGCTCGAACCTCGAGAACGAGATCATGTTCGTGCCCTTCGCGCCGCCGTTCGGGGCGAACATCAACCTGCCGCCCACCCGCCGCGAGGGCATCGAGCTGGAGGGGCAGGCGCTGCTGTCGCCGGCCTGGAGCCTGGGCGCCACCTATACCTATACGGACGCCACGTTCCGTGAAGGCCGCGTGGGGACGGTGGACGTGGCCGGCAACGACGTGCCGCTCGTGCCTCGCAACCGTGCCTCCGCGACGCTGTCCTGGCGGCCGGCGGAAGCCTGGCAGGCCAACGCCGTGCTCACCTACGTGGGCAGCCAGGTCTACGACAACGACCAGGCCAACACCTTCGGCCGGCGCATGCCGAGCTTCACGCTGCTGGACTTCAACGTGGCCTGGACCGGCGGGCCGTGGACATTGCGCGCCGCGCTGCTCAACGCCACGGGCGAGAAGTACTACACATACGCCATCGTCAACTTCGCGGGCACGAGCTTCAACGCCTACCCGGCGGCCCTCCAGACCCTGCTGGTGACCGCCGAGTACCGCTTCGGCCGCTGAACCGCGCGCCCTCCCCGGCCGCCCGGGGAGGGCGCGTTCTGCTATCGTCCGCGCATGTCGACGCTGACGAGCGCGCGGCTCTACCGCCGCCTCCTCTCCTACGTCCGGCCGCACTGGCGGGTGTTCGCCGCCTCGATCTTCGGCACCACGATCGCGGCGCTCACCGAGCCCGCGCTGCCCATGCTCATGAAGCCCCTGCTCGACGGCACCTTCGTCGACAAGGACCCGTGGCTCATGAAGTGGATGCCGGTGGCGCTGGTGGCGCTGTTCCTGGTGCGCGGGCTGGCGAGCTTCATCGAGAACTACTGCTCCAACTGGGTCGCCACCCGCGTGGTGCTCGACCTGCGCGACGCCATGTTCCGCCGGCTCATGACCCTGCCGGTGTACTGGTACGACGAGCAGGTCACCGGCACGCTGGTCTCGCGCGTGGCCTACGACGTGACCCAGGTCACCACGGCGGCCACCTCGGCGGTGACGGTGGCGGTGAAGGACAGCCTGACCATCCTCGGGCTGCTCGCCTGGCTGTTCTGGCTCAACTGGAAGCTCACGCTGATCACCCTGGTGGTGGCGCCGGGCATCACCCTGATCGTGCGCATCTTCAGCCGCCGCCTGCGGCGCGTGGGCCGCGAGGTGCAGACCTCCATGGGCGAGGTGACCGCGGTGCTGCAGGAGGGCATCGACTGCCAGAAGGTGGTGAAGATCTTCGGCGGTACTCAGTACGAGACCGACCGCTTCCGCCGCGCCGCCAACCGCGTGCGCAGCTTCTCCATGAAGTACGCCGCCGCCTCCGCGGGCAACACCTCGCTGGTGCAGCTGCTCGCCGCCGTGGCGCTGGCCTTCGTCATCTCCATCGTGGCCGGGCAGTCGGCGGCCAACGAGACCACCGTGGGCGGGTTCGTGTCGTTCGTCACCGCCATGCTCATGCTGCTGCAGCCGCTCAAGCGCCTCACGGGCGTGAACGAGTCGCTGCAGCGCGGCCTGGCCGCCGCGGAGAGCATCTTCGGCCTGCTCGACACCGAGCCCGAGCAGGACACCGGCACCGTGCGGCTGGAACGCGCCCGCGGCGAGATCCGGTTCGAGGCCGTGGCCATGCAGTACAAGCGCGCCGAGCGCCCGGCGCTGGACGGCGTGGACATCACCATCCGCGCCGGCGAGACCGTGGCGCTGGTGGGGCCCTCGGGCAGCGGCAAGACCACGCTCGCCCACCTGATCCCGCGCTTCTACCAGCCCACCTCGGGGCGCATCCTGCTCGACGGCCACGACATCCGCAGCCTCACCCTGGAGAGCCTGCGCGGCAACATCGCGCTGGTGTCCCAGGACGTGGCCCTGTTCAACGACACCGTTGCGGCCAACATCGCCTACGGCGCCAAGGCTGGCGCCTCCGAGGCCGAGATCGTGGCGGCGGCCGAGGCCGCCAACGCCATGGGCTTCATCCGCGAGATGCCCCAGGGCCTGCAGACCGTGGTGGGCGAGAACGGCGTGCGCCTCTCCGGCGGCCAGCGCCAGCGCCTGGCCATCGCCCGCACGCTGCTCAAGGACGCGCCGGTGCTGATCCTCGACGAGGCCACCTCGGCCCTGGACTCCGAGTCCGAGCGCCAGGTGCAGGCCGCCCTGGAAGTGCTGATGAAGGGGCGCACGACCATCGTGATCGCCCACCGCCTGTCCACCATCGAGAAGGCCGACCGCATCGTGGTGCTCGATCGCGGCAAGGTGGCCGAGGTGGGTAGCCATGCGGAGCTGCTGGCGCGCGATGGCATCTACGCGCGGCTGCACCGCATCCAGTTCGCGCGAACGGATTCGCCGGGGGAGGCGCACGGTTCCGTCGCCGCGCCGGTGGCGGATCCGGACAAGGAACTGGCCCTCCGGCCGCGCGACCCTTACTGAGCCCAGTGCAACGGGGGGGTGACGCTTGAACGCGGACCGTCAAGGCGACATCGGGGAGTGGCTGGGGACGATTGGTCTGGCGGAGTACACCCGGCAGTTCCGAGAGGCGAAAGTTCTGACTTCGGACCTTCCGCTCCTGGAGGAATCCGACCTCGAGAAACTCGGCATCCCCCTTGGTCCCCGCAAGCGACTGCTTCGCGCCATCGAGATCTTGCGAGACCAACGCGCAGCTGGCCAAGCCCTCGACTCCACGGGCGTGGCGACGCGGCATCTGGCCGAGCGCAGGCAGATCACCATCCTGTTCTGCGACATGGTGGGGTCGACGGCACTGGCCGCGACGCTTGATCCGGAGGCCCTGAGATCGCTTATCGCCGAGTACCAGCGAGTCTGCGGAGAAGTGATCCGGCGCTACGACGGGTTTGTCGCCCAATACCTCGGCGACGGGCTGATGGCGTACTTCGGGTGGCCCAGTGCGCACGAGGACGATGCGGAGCGAAGCGTCCGTGCAGCGCTCGACCTGGTGACCGCCGTCAAGATCGTGTCCGCACCGGAGCCCATCAGGATTCGCGTCGGAATCGCCACCGGCACTGTCGTAGTTGGTGCGTCCGGGGATGCCGGCAGTGACGTTTCCGGACTCGCCGTTGGCGAGACACCGAATCTCGCCGCACGTCTTCAGGGCATCGCTTCACCGGACGAGGTCATCGTTGCACCAGGGACGCGGCGCCTGCTTCGTGCGACCGTGGAGGTGGAGGACCTTGGCGTTCATCGGCTCAAGGGGATCGTCGAACCCGTCCAGGCGTGGCGCGTATCCGGTCTCACGGCGACGCAAGAGCGGTTCGACGCGGCTCGCATCGGCACGCTTCTTCCACTGGTTGGCCGCACCGCCGAGAAGGCACTGCTTCGAGATCGATGGCAGGGAACGATCGGTGGCAGCGGGCAGGTGGTCCTGGTGTCGGGCGAACCCGGCATCGGCAAGAGCCGTCTGCTTCGGTACGTCCGAGACGCTATTGCGGTTGACGCGCGGTATCACCTCGCGTTGCAGTGCTCGCCACACCATGGGAATACCGCGCTTCGACCGTATGCCGGCATGATCCGGAGGTCCGCCGGACTGGACTCAAGGGCCGGGGCTGCCGAAACCGAGGCGGCCATCGAAGAGTGGCTCGCGTCCCTTGGTATCGACCCGGGCCGCGCGGTGCCGCTTCTCGACGCGGTCCTTTCGGTCGAGGCCACCGGTCGCCACCCTGATCCTGGCTTCTCGCCCCAGCGGCAGAAGGAGGAGACGCTGTTGCTCCTGGTGGATCTCGTGGCCCGAATGGCTCGACGGGGCCCGGTCCTTCTGGTCGTGGAGGACGCGCACTGGATCGACCCCACGTCCCTGGAGGCGACGGAACTCATCACCGGCGGGACCTTTGACTTGCCGGTCATGGTTCTGATGAGCCACCGGCCAGAGTTCGCGGCTCCCCGGTTCGAGCGCGCGCGAGTGACGGCCCTGAGCCTCGATCGTCTCCGCCGGGCAGAGGCCCAGGAGCTCATGGTTTCAGTCGCTGGCGACCGGACACTTCCGGAAGAGACGGCGGAGGCACTGCTTGCGCGCACGGACGGTGTTCCTCTGTTCATCGAGGAGTTCGCAAGGACGGTCCTCGAGGGCGATGTGGCAATCGGCACGCCGAATGGGCACGCGACGGGGACGGCGAGGATTCCGGCGACGCTCCAGGACAGCCTGATGGCGAGGCTGGACCGCCTTGGCGCCGCCAAGGAGATCGCCCAGATCGCCGCATGCGTCGGACGCGAGTTCCCGCGTCCCCTGCTTGCAGCGCTGCGCTCGGCGGAAACCGCCGAACTCGACGCGGCGCTCGAGCGACTCGTGTCTGCGAACCTGGTGTTCCGCAAGCAGTCAGGCGAAGACGCAGTGTTCGTGTTCAAGCACGCCCTGGTGCAGGACGCCGCCTCGGGCAGCTTGCTCACGAACCGCAGGCAGGCGATTCATGCCGCGATCGCCAGGACGATCGAGAACCAGTTTCCCGAGCGCGCGGGCTCGGAGCCGGAAGTCCTGGCGCATCATTTCGCGGCGGCAGGGCTTGGCGAACGCGCCATCGACTACTTCCTGGAGGCTGGGAGGCGGGCTGTCGAGCGCTTCGCGAACCCGGAGGCGGTGGGGCATCTCAATCGAGGGATCGAGTGCCTCCGGGGACTACCCGCCGGCGTGGACCGGGATCGCCAGGAGCTGCTGTTGCAGGCGACGCTTGGAACGGCCCTCGGCGCGATGAAGGGGTATACCCCCGCAGAGGTCGGTGCTGCGTTCCAGCGGGCACGCGAGCTGTGCGATCGGGTCGGCGACATGCCCCGGATGTTTCCGATCCTTTACGCGCTCTGGCTCTACTTCGGGATGCGCGCCGAATACCCGACGGCGTTCGAGGTGGCACGACAACTGTTGGAGCTCGCCGAGCGGCATGGCGATACGGCGGCCATCGTAGCGGGTCGAAGCGCCCTTGGGGGAACGGAGGTCTTCGGAGGGGACCTGTCCAGGGCGCTCGCGCAAGCCAGGATTGCAGTGGACACGTACACGGCGGCGAAGCTCGGCAACCTCGTTCCCGAGTACATCATGGACCCTGGCATTTTCGCCATGGACATGGAATCGTGGGCGTTGCTGCTTCTCGGTCGTCCCGACGAGGCGGAACTCTCGAGTGCAAATGCAGAGGCGACGGCCAGGAGGGCTGGACATCCGGTCACGCTGGCGACTGTCGTCGTGCACGCCGCCTGCCTTCATTGCCTGCGGCGCTCGCCGCGCGAAGCGCTGCAGAAGGCTCGAGAGGCGGTTGCCATCTGCAAGGAAGAGCGAATTCTTCTGCGGCAGGTGGAGGCTCAGATCATCGAAGGGTGGGCGATGGCAATGCTCGGTGACGTCGCCCAAGGCGTTGAGCTTTTGCGAACTTCGATAGGTGTCTGGGATGCTCTCGGCGCGAGGATCGCGAATCCGATGTGGTTCTGCTGCCTGGCCGAGGCGAGCCTGGCAGCGGGGCGGACTTCTGACGCGCGGTCGGCGCTCTCCTCGGCGCTCGATATGACGAGGCGACACGGGGAAACCCTGGTCGCCGCGGATGTTCACCGCGTCGAAGGGCTGGTTCTCCTTCAGGAGGGCGGTGCCGACTCGGAAGTCCGGGCCCAGGCGGCGTTCAGGACGGCCATCGACGTGGCGCGTCGGCAAGGAGCACGATTTTTCGAGACGAGGGCGGAAGAGGCTCTTGCTGCGATGTCTCGTGACGCGATGGGAAGGCCTGGTGGTTCGACGTTGACCCACTAGGCGAAGCTTTTCGCGGGGCGGCCAGTGACAGGAACCACGAGGGAGCTTCCGCTCCGAAGCCACCCGTCACGCCGCCGCTCATGCAGCTTGTTCGCGAGTTACCGGTTTGCGTCCGAGACTTCGAATCCGGATGCGAGGTCGCGCTCTGCCGCGTCGAACTCCCGTTCGCGATCAACGGTGTATATCTCGAGAAAGTGGTCCGCCGGGGGCGTCAGGAGCAGACCGTCTGGAGTCACCGCTGCGAGGATGTCGTCGCCTGGTTTGAGGCCGAGTGCGTTACGCAGCCGTAAAGGGAGCCTGATATGGCCCCGGCGGCCGAGGGTGAGGACCACTTTCGTGAATGGATTTCCAGGCTCGACTCTGGGCAATGGGGAACGCACAGGTCTTGAGAGCCCTCAGTGCGCCTTCTCCCAGTTCGGCCCCGCCCCCACGTCCACCACCAGCGGCACCGCGAGCTGCGCCACGCCCGTCATCAGCCCGGGCAGTTCCGACTTCACCCTTGCCAGTTCCGCCTCGGGCACCTCGAGCACCAGTTCGTCGTGCACCTGCATCACCAGTTTCGTGGCCAGCGCCGCGCGCTCCAGCCAGCCCTGCACCGCCACCATGGCGAGCTTGATCAGGTCGGCGGCCGTTCCCTGCATGGGGGCGTTGATGGCAGCGCGCTCGGCGCCCTGCCGGCGGCCCTGGTTCTGGGCGCGGATGTCCGGCAGGTAGAGGCGGCGGCCGAACACGGTTTCCACGAAGCCCGCGTCGCGGGCCTGGGCGCGGGTGCGCTGCATGTAGTCGGCCACGCCGGGATAGCGGGCGAAGTAGCGGTCCATGTAGTTCTGGGCCGCGCTGCGCTCGATGCCCAGCTGGCTCGCCAGCCCGAACGCGGACATGCCGTAGATCAGGCCGAAGTTGATCACCTTCGCGTAGCGGCGCTGCTCGGCGCTCACCTCGGGGACGGGCACGCCGAACACCTCCGCGGCGGTGCTGCGGTGCACGTCGGCGCCTTCGGCGAAAGCCTTGAGCAGCGAGCCGTCGCCCGACAGGTGGGCCATGATGCGAAGCTCGATCTGCGAGTAGTCCGCCGACACGATGACGCTGCCCGGCGGGGCCACGAAGGCCTCGCGGATGCGCCGGCCCTCGGCGGTGCGCACGGGGATGTTCTGCAGGTTGGGGTCGGTGCTGGACAGCCGGCCGGTCACGGCCGTGGCCTGGCCATAGTTGGTGTGCACGCGGCCCGTGGCCGGGTTCACCATGCGCGGCAGCTTGTCGGTGTAGGTGGACTTGAGCTTGGCCATGCCGCGCCAGTCCAGCAGCGTGCGGGCGATGGGGTGGTCCAGTGCGAGCTGTTCCAGCACGTCCTCGTCGGTGGAGGGCTGGCCGCCGGGCGTCTTCTTCACCACCGGCAGGCCCTGCTTCACGAACAGGATCTCCTGCAGCTGCTTGGGCGAACCGAGGTTGAAGGGCTGGCCCGCCAGCTCGTGGGCACGGCGCTCGAGCTCGAGGATGCGGTTGCCCAGCTCGTGGCTCTGGGTCTCCAGCAGCCGCGGGTCGATGAGCACGCCGTTGCGCTCCATGGCCAGCAGCACCGGCATCACGGGCATCTCGATGTCGCGGTACACGCGCTTCAGGCCCGGCTCGGCCTCCACCTGCGGCAGCAGCGCGTGGTGCAGCTGCAGCGTGATGTCGGCGTCCTCCGCGGAATACTCGGTGGCGCGTTCCACGCTGACCTGGTCGAAGCCGATGTGGCTGGCGCCCTTGCCGGCCACGTCCGCGTAGGCGATGGTCTTCACGCCCAGGTGGCGCAGCGCCAGGG
>CAZXJW010000089.1:0-1112 GCA_964641005.1 uncultured Rhodocyclaceae bacterium | reverse complement strand
GCGCCAGGGCATCCATGTCGTGGGGCTTGTGTGACTCGACGACGTAGGATTCGAGCAGCGTGTCTTCCGTGAAGCCGCGGCCGCGGATGCCGTGGTTGGCCAGCACGTGCAGGTCGTACTTGGCGTTCTGGCCGAGCTTCGGCTTCGCGGGGTCTTCCAGCCACGGCTTCAGGCGCGCGAGGCAGGCGTCCAGGTCGAGTTGCGCCGGGGCGCCGGCATAGCGGTGGGCGAGCGGCAGGTAGGCGGCCTCGCCGGGCGTGACCGAGAAGCTCAGGCCCACGATGCGCGCCTGCATCGGGTCGAGGCTGGTGGTCTCGGTGTCGAAGGCGGTGAGCGGGGCGGCCTCGATCCGGGCCAGCCAGTCGGCGAAGGCCGCCTCGTCGAGGATGCTGGTGTACAGACGCGTCTGCACCGCCGCCGGCGCCGGCGCGGCGGCGGCCGCGGCCGGGTCGCCCGAGAGGCTGGCGCCGTCCTTGATCTCGCGCAGCCAGGTGGCGAACTCGTAGCGCTCGAACAGCCGCTGCAGGGCCTCGCGGTCCTCGGGCAGCGGCGCGAGCGACTCGGGCCCCAGGCCCAGGTCCACGTCGCACTTCACCGTGAGCAGCTTGCGGCCCTCGGGCAGCCAGGGCAGCGCCTTGCGCAGGTTCTCGCCCACCACCCCGCCGATCTCGTCCGCCCGGGCCATGACCTCGTCCAGGGAGCCGTACTGCTGCAGCCACTTGGCAGCGGTCTTGGGGCCCACCTTCTCCACGCCGGGCACGTTGTCCACGGCGTCGCCCGTGAGGGTCAGGAAGTCCACGATGCGCTCGGGCGGCACGCCGAACTTGGCCTCCACGGCGGCGCGGTCGAGCCGCTCCTCGCTCATGGTGTTCACCAGCTCCACGTGCTCGTTCACCAGCTGGGCGAGGTCCTTGTCGCCGGTGGACACCACGGTGCGGATGCCGTGGCGGGCGGCCTGCTCGGCCAGGGTGCCGATCACGTCGTCGGCCTCCACGCCCTCCACCATGAGCAGCGGCCAGCCCAGCGCCCGCACGGTCTCGTGGATGGGCTCGATCTGGCGCACCAGGTCCTCGGGCATGGGGGCGCGGTTGGCCTTGTACTCGGGGTACCAG
>CAZXJW010000088.1:8783-11057 GCA_964641005.1 uncultured Rhodocyclaceae bacterium | reverse complement strand
GTACTGGGCCTCGCCCTCGTTCGCCACCAGCAGCCGCTTGCCATCGGGCGTGAAGGTCAGCATGTCCGGGTTCGCGCCCACCGTCACGGCGGTGAAGATCTCGGTGCGGGTGGCGAGGTCGAAGAATCGGACCAGCCCGGGATCGGTCTTGACGCTGTTGGAGATCGCGACGGCCGCCACGTTGCCGTGGATCGCGATGCTGTTGATGCCCGCCACCGACGCACCGGAGATGCTGGCGAGGCGATTGCCCGTGGGGCTGGTGGTGAAGGCCTCGAGGATGTCGATGCCCTGCGGACCCACCGTCCAGAACTCCTTGCGCGCGGTGCCGCCGGAATCCACGTAGCTCGCGAAGGCGCCGATCTCGGACCGGAACGCGTCATGGGTATAGGTCCAGCGTGGAACGACGGCGTCGATCACGCCGATGGCGTGGGACGACGACGTGAATGCCGCGCCCAGCGCGAGGGCGATCAGCGTGCGCTTCATGTGCAGGTCTCCGGCGGCTGTTGTCGTGAACGCAGGCCGGGCTGCCGCGCCCGGTACCTGCAATCCCGCGATTCTTCCAGCCGCTCGTTACGTCGCGACGGCGCAGAGATGGGCCTTTCGGATCACGGCGATCGCGAGATCAGGTACCGCGGATGATCCGACCGGCCCGCCTCAGTCCTGTCCTGCGCGCCGGGTCTGTCGTCCGAGCGCCCACGCAACGTGGCGCCGCACCATGGCGCTCGGATGATCCGTTCTCGCAACCAGGGCGCGCCTCGCAGCCTCCGCGGGGGGCGCATTCCCCAACCCCACCGCCAGGTTTCTCAACCACCGCTCATGCCCGATGCGCCGGATCGCACTGCCCTCCAGACGCCGCTCGAACTCCGCCTCGCTCCACCCGAACAGCTCAACCAGCGTCGCCGCGTCGAGCCCGTTGCGCACCTGGAAATCCGGCACCCCGGCGGGCCTGGCGTAGCGGTTCCAGGGGCAGGCGAGCTGGCAGTCGTCGCAGCCGTACACACGGTTGCCCATCAGCGGGCGCAGTTCCTCGGGAATGTCGCCGTCGTGCTCGATGGTGAGGTAGGAGATGCAGCGCCGGGCGTCCAGCCGGTAGGGCGCCACGATCGCCTGCGTGGGGCAGACGTCGATGCACCGGGTGCAGCTGCCGCAATGGGCGCTCACCGGCGCATCGGGCGGCAGCGGCAGGTCGGTGTAGATCTCCCCCAGGAAGAAGAACGACCCCGCCTCGCGGTCCAGCAGCAGCGTGTGCTTGCCGCGCCAGCCCAGCCCCGCCCTCGTGGCCAGCTCCACTTCCAGCACCGGAGCGCTGTCCGTGAACACCCGGTGGCCGAAGGGCCCCACCACCGCGGCGATGCGATCGGCGAGCGCCTGCAGGCGGTTGCGCAGGACCTTGTGGTAGTCACGCCCGAGCGCGTAGCGGGACACGTAGGCGAGATCCGGCTGCGCCAGCACCACTTCGGCATCGGCCGCGGCCGGATCGAGGTAGTCCATGCGCACCGAGATGACGCTCACGGTGCCCGGCACCAGTTCCGCCGGCCGCGCGCGCGTCATGCCGTGGCGTTCCATGTAGCCCATGGAGCCGTGGAAGCCCGCCTCGAGCCAGGCGCGCAGTCCGGGTTCGGCGTCGGACAGGTCCACGCCGGTGAAGCCCACGGCGCTGAAGCCCAGCTCGCGGCCCCAGGAACGGATCCGCGCGCCCAGCACTGCCGGCGCCGGCTGGCCATTGCCCGTACCGTTGCCCGAATCCGTGATGCCCGATTCCATGGCGCCAGTGTAGCGGCCCGATCCGCCCCCCTTGATCGCGGTCAATGGGAGGATTCGCCCCGCCCGTAACATGGATTTCATGTTCCTCGGCGTCCGCACCGCCCGGACGGGCGACCTCGACAAGCGCCGTCCCGGCCCCATCCTTCCCCTGCTGGCACTGCTTGCCGGCCTCGCGGCGCTCGGCTGCACCGCCGGGGCCCGCGGCCAGGACCTCGCGCTCAGCGCGGACCAGGCCCGTGCCCTCGGCATCGCCGTCCAGGCCCCCGCGCCCGAAACCGGCGGCGAGGTGGTGGGCCTCGCGGCCGAGGTGATGGTGCCCAACAACCAGCTGCACGTGGTGAGCACGCCGCTGCCCGGGCTGGTGGAATCCATCCAGGTGGCCGTGAACGAGCGCGTGCGCAAGGGCCAGCTGCTGGCGCGCATGCAGAGCTCGGCCCTGGCCGAGGCCCAGCGCGGCTACCTCCAGGCCCAGACCCAGCTCCAGCTCGCCGCCGCCAACCTCGACCGCGA
>CAZXJW010000088.1:0-8773 GCA_964641005.1 uncultured Rhodocyclaceae bacterium | reverse complement strand
GATGCCGACGTTGCGCGCCTGCAGTCCGGTGCCGCCATCACCTCGGGCGTGGCGATCCTGGCGCCGGCCGCAGGGGTGGTGGTGGAGCAGATGGCCCAGGCCGGGCAGCGCCTGGAGGCCTACACGCCCATCTACAAGATCGCCCAGCTCGATCCGCTGTGGCTGGAGATCCAGGCGCCGCTGGCGCGCGCCTCAGGCATCCGGGAGGGTTCGGCCGTGCGCGTGCCATCCGTGGACGCGGCCGGCCGGATCATCTCCGTGGGCAAGGCCGTCACGCCCGAGAGCCAGACCCTCATGCTGCGGGCGCTGGTGACGCGCAATGCGGCCCGGCTGAGGCCCGGCCAGTACGTGGAGGCGGCCGTGGCCAGCGACACCGGCACGGGCTCCCAGTGGCGGGTCCCCAACGCCGCGCTGGTGCGCCACCAGAGCCGCCTGCTGCTGTTCGTGCGCACGGCAGGCGGCTTCCGCGCGGTCCCGGTGACGCTGGTGCAGGAAGGACCGCAGTCGAGCGTGGTGGCGGGCGAGATCGCCGCCGCGGATGCCATCGCCGTGGCCGGCGTGGCCGCGCTCAAGGCCCGCCTGCTCGGCATCGGCGGCTGAGCCGGCGGCCGTGCTCGACCGCATCGTCGCCTTCTCGCTGCGCCAGCGACTGCTGGTGGCGGCGCTGGTGCTGGTGCTGGCGGCCTTCGGCGTGCAGGCGCTGCTGGAACTGCCCATCGATGCCTTCCCGGACGTCTCCACCACCCAGGTGAAGATCATCCTGAAGGCACCCGGCATGACGCCCGAGGAGGTGGAGTCGCGCATCGTCCAGCCGGTGGAACTGGAGATGCTGGGCATCCCGCGCCAGCGCCTGCTGCGCTCGGTGTCCAAGGTGGCCATCGCCGACGTCACCATCGACTTCCAGGAAGGCACCGACATCTACTGGGCGCGCCAGCAGGTCAACGAGCGTCTTTCGAACGTGCTGCCCGACCTGCCCGCGGGCGTGAGCGGCGGCATGGCGCCTGTCACCACGCCGCTGGGCGAGATGTTCATGTTCACCATCGAGGGCGGGGAGCTGTCGCTCGCCGAGCGGCGCACGCTGCTGGACTGGACCATCCGCCCGCGGCTGCGCACCGTCCCCGGCGTGGCGGACGTGAATCCGCTCGGCGGCCACGTGCGCGCCTTCGAGGTGGTGCCCGACACGGCGGCCCTTTCGGCGCGCGGCATCACGCTGGCGGAGCTCGAGCGCGCGCTGTCGGCCAACAACCGCAACGACGGCGCCGGACGGCTGCGCGACGGCGAGGAAGCGCTGCTGGTGCGCGCCGAGGGCAGCATCCGCACCCTGGACGATGTGCGCGCCATCGTGGTGGGCGAGCGCAACGCCGTGCCGGTGCGGGTGGCCGAGGTGGCGGAGGTGCGCATCGGCAGCCTCACGCGCTACGGCGCCGTGACCCGCAACGGCCGTGGCGAGGCCGTGCAGGGCCTGGTGCTGGGCCTGCGCGGCGCCAACGCCCGCGCCGTGGTGGAGGGGGTGCGCGCCCGCCTGGCCGAGATCGCGCCGCTGCTGCCGCCCGGGGTGCGGACCGAAGTGTTCTACGACCGCGGCGCGCTGGTGGACCGCGCCGTGGGCACGGTCTCGCGCGCGCTGCTCGAGGCCATCGTGCTGGTGGTGGTGATGCTGCTGCTCATGCTGGGCGACCTGCGCGCGGCCATCGTGGTGGCAGCCACCCTGCCGCTGGCGGCGCTGGCCACCTTCGTGCTGATGGCCCGCACCGGCATGAGCGCCAACCTCATGAGCCTGGGCGGGCTGGCCATCGCCATCGGCATGCTGGTGGACGCCTCGGTGGTGGTGGTGGAGAACGTGGTGAGCCACCTGGCCCACGACGCGGGCCGCACGCCCAGGCTGCGGGTGGTGTACCAAGCCGCGCGCGAGGTGGCCGTGCCGGTGGCCTCGGGCATCGCCATCATCGTGATCGTGTTCCTGCCGCTGCTCACCCTCGAGGGCCTGGAGGGCAAGCTGTTCAAGCCCGTGGCGTGGACCATCATCTTCGCCCTGAGCGCTTCGCTGGTGCTCGCCCTCACCGCCATCCCCGTGCTCGCCTCGGTGCTGGTGGGCGCCGGCGCCCACCGCGAGCCCTGGCTGGTGCGCCGTGCCCACGCGCTCTACGCGCCGCTGCTCGACGCCGCGCTGGCCCGGGGCGCGCTGGTGGGCACGGTAGCGGGCGTGCTGCTCGCCGCGGCGGTCGCCGCCTACCTCGCCACGGGCAAGACCTTCATGCCGGTGATGGACGAGGGCGACATCATCATGCAGCTCGAGAAGCTGCCCTCCATCTCCCTGGACGCGAGCCTCGACCTCGACCTGCGCCTGCAGCGCGCGGTTCTGGAGAAGGTGCCCGAGGTCTCCGGCGTGGTGGCGCGCACCGGCGCCGACGAGCTGGGCCTGGATCCCATGGGCCTGAACCAGACCGACACCTTCCTGGTGCTCAAGCCGCGCGATCAGTGGCGCTCGCCCGACAAGCAGGCCATCGTGGAATCGCTGCGCGAGGTGATGGCCGGCTTCCCCGGGGTGAACGTGACCTTCACCCAGCCCATCGAGATGCGCGTGGCGGAGATGCTCACCGGCGTGCGCGGCGACCTGGCGGTGAAGCTCTTCGGGCCGGAGCTGCCGGTGCTCAACCGGCTCTCGCGCGAGATCGAGGCGGTGCTGCGCGCGGTGCCGGGCAACCGCGACGTGTTCACCCTCACCAACGAGGGCATGCAGTACCTGCGTGCCGAGGTCAACCGTTTCGCCACCGGGCATCAGAAGCTCACCGTGGACGACATCGAGGACGACCTGCGCGCGCAGCTCGAGGGGCGGCGCGTGGGCACCGTGATCGAGGCGGGCCGGCGCACGCCGCTGATCCTGCGCGGCCGCACCGAGCTGCGCGACTCGGCCTCGCTGTTCCAGAACCAGAACGTCGTCATGCCCGACGGCCGCTCGGTGCCCCTGGCCACGGTGGCGACGCTCGCGCGGGTGGACGGCCCGGTGAAGGTGGACCGCGAGAACGCGCTGCGCTACGCCGTGGTGCAGTCCAGTGTGCTGGGCCGCGACCTGGTGGGCTTCGTGGAGGACGCGAAGGCCGCCGTGGCATCGAAGGTGAAGCTGCCCGAGGGCTATTCCATCACCTGGGGCGGCCAGTTCGAGAACCAGCAGCGTGCCGCCGCGCGGCTGGCGGTGGTGATCCCCATCGCGCTCGTGCTCATCTTCATGCTGCTGTTCGCCACCTTCGGCTCGGTGCGCCAGGCGGTGCTGGTGTTCGCCAACATCCCCTTCGCCCTGGTGGGCGGCATCCTCGCGCTGTGGGGCTCGGGCGAGTACCTGTCGGTGCCGGCCTCGGTGGGCTTCATCGCCCTGCTGGGCATCGCCGTGCTCAATGGCGTGATGCTCATGAGCACCTTCAACCAGCTGCGCGGCACGGGCATGGACGCGGACACCGTGGTGCGCGAGGGCTGCCGCCGGCGGCTTCGGCCGGTGCTCATGACCGCCTCCATCGCGGCCCTGGGCCTGGTGCCGCTGCTGGCGGCCTCGGGACCCGGCTCGGAGATCCAGCGGCCGCTCGCCATCGTGGTGATCGGCGGGCTGGCCACCTCCACGGCGCTCACGCTGCTGATCCTGCCGCTGCTGTACCGGCGCTTCGGCGACCTGCCGGCGGGCGCCCACGATCCGCTCGAGGGGGCGGCGCCGTGAAGGGCGGGATCCTCCGCGCCGCGCTCGCGGGAGCAGCGGTGGCCACGTCGCTGCTCGCCGCCGCGCTGCCGGCCACGGGCCAGGACACCCAGGCCACCCAGGCGGGCTACGACCTGGCGGGCCTGCCGCCGCTGCCCGCCGTGGAGCGCGCCCTGTCCGGCTATCCGCCCGTGAAGGCCGCGCGCGACCTGGTGCGCGCCGAGCAGGCCAACGCCCGGCGCCTGGAGGCCGGCCCTTACGAGTTCGCGGTGCGCGGCGGCTACCAGAGCCACAACATCCCCAACGGCCGGTACCCGGAATGGGACGTGGGCGTGGAGCGCGGCGTGCGCCTGCCGTCCAAGGCCCGCATCGACTCGGCCATCGGCGCCCAGGGCGTGGTGTTCGCGCGCCGCGCCGCCTACAGCGCCTGGTGCGACGCGGCACGCCTGCTGCTCAGGCTCTGGTACGGCTGGACGCGCGAGCGGCTCCAGCTCGAGCTCTGGGAGAAGCAGGCGGGCTTCCTGCGCCAGCAGCAGGAGGTGGTGGCCAAGCGCGCCCGCGCGGGCGACGCGCCGCGCATCGACGTGAACCTCGCCGAGGCCGCGCTCGCCCAGGCCGAGGCGGTGGTGGCGGGCCTGCGCGGCCGCGAGGAAGGCGCGCGTGCCGCGCTGGAGCGCACCTTCCCCGGCATCGAGGCCGCCATGGCCGCCATGCCGGGCGAGCCGCGTCCGCTCGAGCACGACCTGGACTGGTACATCGAGCGCGTGCGCACCCACAACGACGAGGTGCGCGTGGCGCGTGCCCTGAGCCGGCGCGCCCGGCTGCTCGCCGATCGCGCCAGCGCCGACCAGGTGCCCGATCCCGCGCTGGGGGCGCGGCTGTCCCAGGACCGCAGCAGCTCGGACCGCATCGCCGGCTTCTACTTCATCGTGCCCATTCCGGGCGAGGCGCGGCGCGCCATCGCGGCTGGCGAGTCGGCGCGCGCCGACTCCGCCACGGGCTACGAGGCCGCCGTGCTGCAGCGCGTGGGGGCCGACGTGGCCATGATGGTGGGCCAGGCGCGGGGCGCCTTCGCCGCCTGGCAGCGCGCCAGCGCCGCGGCCGCGGGCATGCAGCGCCACGCCGACCTCATGACCCGGTCCTGGCAGCTCAAGGAGGCCTCGCTGTCGGACGTGGTGATCGCGCGGCGCGTGGCGGTGGAGTCGGCGCTGCAGGCCGCACTGGCACGCGTCGAGGCCGAGGAATCGCGCCGCCGGCTGCTGGTGGAGGCCCACATCCTCTGGAACGACCCCGAGGAAGCGAACGACCCCGATGCGCAGTGAGCGCCACGGGGCCGCCTCAGGCGTGCACCCGGATCGTCTCGCCGTGGCGGGGCACCAGGAAGCGGTCGGCCGGGATGCCCGCCGCGCGCAGCGCCGCCGCGAGCCTCCGGGGCGGCTCGTCCATGGGCTCGTCGGTGAGCACGAAGGTGCCCCAGTGCATGGCCAGCGACTGTCGGGCCTGCAGGTCCTGGTGGATGCGCACGGCCTCCTCGGGATTGACGTGCATCACCTTCATGAACCAGCGCGGCTCGTAGGCGCCGATGGGCAGCAGTGCCGTGTCCACGGGCCCGAGCCGGCGCGCGATCTCCACGAAGTCGCTCGAATAGCCCGTGTCTCCCGCGAAGAACAGGCTGCGGCCGCCGTCGATGCGCCAGCCGCCCCACAGCGTGCGGTTCTGGTCGCCCAGGCCGCGCGCGCTCCAGTGCTGGACGGGCAGGAGCGTGAAGCGCAGGCCGACGAACTCCGCCGCCTGCCACCAGTCGAGTTCCACCACGTCGTGGATGCCGCGCCCGGCGAACCACGCCTTCAGGCCCAGCGGCACGAAGAAGCGCGGGCTGCCCGAGGGCTGGGCGGCGAGCCTGCGCACCGTGGCCTCGTCGAGGTGGTCGTAGTGGTTGTGGGAGATCACCACGGCGTGGATGTGCGGCAGGTCGTGGAAGTCCAGGGCCGGGGGCTGGAGACGCAGCGGGCCGGCGAAGCGCAGCGGCGAGGCGCGCGCCGTGAGGTGCGGGTCGGTGAGCAGGTTCACGCCGTCCCACTGGGCGAGGAAGGTGGCGTGGCCGATCCAGGTGAGCGCGCGCACGTCGCGGTTGGCGCGGATCCAGGCCACGTCCGGCGTGAGCGTCTCGAAGCGCCACCCGCCGGCGGGGATGCGAGGCAGGCCCTTGCGCCAGCGCTCCAGATACCACTGCAGCACGCTGCCGCGGCCGCGGCCGGCCGGATCGTTGTTGCGGAAGCCGCGTGGCGTATGGTGCGGTCCTGGATCGGACATGGAGGGTGTCGGTGAGCGGCAGGTCAGCAGGCGCGGCGAAGCCGCTGCTGCAATTCTCCCATGCGAACGGCTTCCCGGCCGGCTCGTACCGCGTGCTGCTCGAGGCGCTGCAGAGGGACTTCCGGGTCGAGGCGGTGGACCGCTTCGGTCACGATCCGCGATTCCCCGTCACCGACGGCTGGCCCCGCCTTGTGGACGAACTGGTCGCCACCGTGGCGGCCCACGGCGAGCCCGTGCTGGCGGTGGGGCATTCGCTGGGCGGCTACCTCAGCCTCATGGGCGCGGCACGCCGGCCGGAGCTGTTCCGCGGGGTCATCCTCCTCGACGCGCCGGTGCTGGGTCGCTTCCAGGGCAGCGCCGTGGCGCTGGTGAAGCGCCTCGGACTGGTGGACCGCGTGACGCTGGCGGGCATCACCCGGGAACGGCGCCGCGAGTGGCCCGACCGCGCCGCCGCCGCCGCCCACTTCGCGCGCAAGCGCCTGTTCCAGCGCTTCGATCCGCGCTGCCTCGACGACTACCTCGACGCGGGCACCGAGCCCTCCGGGCAAGGGGTGCGGCTGCGCTTCGACCCGGACGTCGAGGCCGCCATCTACGCCACCCTGCCCCACCACATGGCGCGCTGGCTGCGGCGGCTCGCGGTGCCCGGCGCGCTGGTGGCAGGCGCGGACTCGGACATCGTGCGTCGCATCGGGCTGCGCACCTCGGCGCGGCGGCTGCAACTGGTGATGGTCCCCGGCGGCCATCACTTCCCGTTCCAGCAGCCCGCGCTGACCGCACGCGTGATCGCCGAGACCGCCCGCGTGCTCGGCATCGAATGAATTCAACGAACGACAACGACGAGGAGGTCGCATGAGCAAGCCGAAGGTGGGAGTCATCGGACTGGGTTCCATGGGCATCGGCGTGGCCCGCACGCTGCTGGCGAAGGGCTTCGAGGTGCACGCCTGCGACGTGCGACCCGAGGCCGTGAAGGCCTTCGCCGCCGAGGGCGGCGTGGCGGCGGCCTCGCCCGCGGCGCTGGGGGCGGCGGTGCCGGTGGCCATCGTGCTGGTGGTCAACGCCGACCAGACCCAGCAGGTGCTGTTCGGGCCCGACGGCGCCGCGCCGGCGATGGCGCAGGGCTCGGTGGTGATCGCATCGAGCACCGTGGCGCCGGAGTTCGCCATCGACCTGGGCCGCCGCCTCGCGGAGCGGGGGCTGCTCATGATCGACGCGCCCGTGTCAGGCGGCGCCGCGCGCGCGGCGAAGGGCGAGATGACCATCATGGGTTCCGGTGCTCCGGAGGCCTTCGACAAGGCGGCGAAGGTGCTGGAAGCCATTGCCGCCAAGGTCTACCGGCTGGGCGACATGCCGGGCCCGGGCTCGAAGGTGAAGATGATCAACCAGCTGCTCGCCGGGGTGCACATCGCCGCGGCCTGCGAGGCCATGGCGCTCGGGATGAAGGCCGGCGTGGACCCCGCGGTGCTCTACGAGGTGATCTCCAACAGCGCCGGCAGCTCGTGGATGTTCCAGAACCGCGTGCCCCACATCCTGGCCGGCGACTACACGCCGCTGTCGGCGGTGAACATCTTCGTCAAGGACCTGGGCATCGTGCTGGACTCGGCACGCCGCATGACCTTCCCGCTGCCCATCACCGCCTCGGCCCACCAGCTCTACCTGGCCGCCGCGGCCCAGGGCCACGGGATGGAGGACGACTCGGCCGTGGTGAAGGTGTTCGCGGCCCTCACGGGCCTCGAGCTGCCCGGGAGCTGAGCGCGGCGCACCGCGGCGGTGCGGGCGTGGACGCGGCGCCCGGGGAGCGGCACCATGCACCCGTCGCGAGGTCGCCGCGTCCGTCCCGGACCGTCGCGCGACGTCGCGTCGCCGGCGCCGCTTCCACCGTCCGCCCCCCCGCCCTGTCCACTTCCACGGAGAACCGCGTGTACCGACTGCACTACTTCCCCGGCTTCGGCAGCATGGCCCCGCACATGGTGCTGCGCGAGACCGGCGTGCCCTTCGAACTGGTTTCCGTGGACATCTCGAAGGGCGAGCACCAGACCGGGGCCTTCCGCCGCCTGAACCCGCTGGCGCGCATCCCGGTCCTGGAGGCCGACGGGCTGGCGCTGTACGAGTCGGCGGCCATCTGCCTGCACCTCGCCGATGCCCACCCCGGCGCGAAGCTCGCCCCGCCGCCGGGCACGCCGGCGCGCGCCCTGCTCTACCGCTGGCTCATGTACCTCACCAACACGCTCCAGGCGCACATGCTCTGCTACTACTACCCGGAGCGCATCAGCGCCTCGGATGCGGCCGCCGCGGAGGTGAAGGCCGCCGCCGAGCAGCGCATCGCCGAGGACCTCGACTACGTGGCGGGCGAGCTCGCGCGCGGCGGCGGAGCCTGGGTCTGCGGCGACGCCTTCACCGTGGCCGACCCCTACCTGCTGATGCTGTGCTTCTGGACGCTGGAGATGAAGCGCCCGGCCCGCGAGGTGGCGGCGCTCGCCCCCTTGCTGGCGCGCGTGGCCGCGCGGCCCGCGGTGCGCGCCGCCCTCGAGGCCGAGGGCCTGCCCGAGCCCTGGTTCTAGACCGCGCGCGGCGTCGTCCGCGCCGTGGGTGAAACGTGACATCGCCCTTCCTCCAGGATCTCGCCGCGCTCTACCCCGACCTCGACGCCTCGGTGCTCGAGGCCTCGGCGGGCGGGTTCGAGCCCGTGGAGATCCGCGGCGGCGAGGCCCTGGTGCGCGAGGGCGAACCCTCCGATGCGCTCTACCTGCTGGTGAGCGGGCGGCTCGCCGCCACCCG
>CAZXJW010000087.1:5408-11223 GCA_964641005.1 uncultured Rhodocyclaceae bacterium | reverse complement strand
AGCGGCGTGCCCAGCCGGATGTCCATGTCCGTGTCCTTGAGCAGGATGTTGCCCTCGATGAGCAGCTCCTCGCGCAGGCGCGGGCTGATGCCCCGGTTGAACATCGCGACGCCCTGCTGCAGCGGGTTGCCGCGCACCCTCATCGGATAGAAGGTGATGCTCGAGGGCACGACCAGCGTGGGCCGGCGGGCGCGAGCCAGCAGCACGGCGGTGTCCTCGATGCCCAGCAGCCCGCACCACTCGGCCAGGCGCTGCCGCTCGCCGCGCTGCTCCGCGAACAGCACCGCCTCCTTGAACACCTCCAGCGCGAGCGCGATCACGGCCGCGCCGCTGTGCTGCTTGCGGCGGCTGCTGGCACTGCGCGAGAACACGCTGTACTGCCCGCTGCCGTCGAGCACCTGGCGGTCCTTCACCATGCCGCCCTCGGGGAACACGATCAGCTTGCGGCCGCGCATCACCTCCGCGGCCAGGTAGACCAGCAGGTGGGGGTGGTCGTTGGGCACCGCGCCAACGCCCTTCAGATAGGTCGCGAAGCGCTCGTTGCCGCGGAACAGCTCGTGGTCGGCGATGGAGCGGCAGCGCGCGCCGCAATGCTCCCAGAACAGGTACTGGGGGATGAAGGTCTCGAAGCGGGCGAAGTGGTTGAACACGAAGATGTCGCCCGCCTCCACCTGGCCCTCGTCGTGGTGCAGGCGGATGTTGACCTTGAGCACGCGCCGCAGCAGCCGCATGAAGCGGCCGGTCCACTCGTAGGCGGACTCGTTGATCGGGAGGTCGAGGCGGGGATCCATGGCGTGTCCTGCCCTGGATCAGGCAAGCGCCGTGCCGCCCGGGTTCCGGCGCGGCGACGGCGCGCTAGCGGCGCAGCGAGTCGCGCGCCTCGCGGGCGAGTGCGCTGGCGCCCGGGCTGGTGAGGCTCTCCAGGAAGGCCACCAGCTGGCGCTTCTGCGCCTCGGTGAGCCCGAGCCGGCGCAGGGCCAGGTGCCGGCCCGGGTCGTCGCCCCCGCCGCCGTCGTACCAGTCCACCACCTCCCGCAGCGTGGCGAGCGAGCCGTCGTGCATGTAGGGCGCGGTGAGGGCCACGTTGCGCAGGCTGGGGGTGCGGAAGGCGAAACGGTCGGCCGGATCGCCGGTCACGGCGGCGCGCCCCTCGTCGGCCGCGGTCTTGCGCGGGCCGAGGCGCCCGTTCAGGCGCGCCCACTCGATACCCACGTTGTGGAAGCGGTTGTCGGTGAAGGCCGCGTGGCTGCCGTCGATGCGGTGGCAGGTGTCGCAGCTCGACCAGACGAACACCGTGTAGCCCGCCTGGGCGTCGCGCGACAGGGCGTCGGGTTCGCTGCCGTAGCTGTAGCGGTCGAAGGGCGAGCCCCCGGCCACGAGGCTGCGCTCGTAGGCGGCGAGCGCTGCGGGCAGGGTGCGGCGCGTGAGGCCCTCGCCGGGGAACGCCTCCTCGAAGGCGCGTGCATAGCCGGGCAGGGTCCTCAGCCGGGCCACCAGTGCCTCGGGCGAGGGGTTCCACTGCTCGTCCTCGTGCAGCAGAGGGCCCCACACCTGCTCCTCGAGGTTCGCGGCGCGTCCGTCGCGGAACAGCGGCGTGGCGAGGCCGGCGTTGAGCAGCGAGGGCGCGTTGCGCGCCAGCGGCTTGCCGCCGCGTCCGAGGGCCACCGTGCCGCTCCGCGAGGCGAAGCCCTGCTCCGGCACGTGGCAGCTCGCGCACGCGATGGCACCATCGAAGGACAGCTGCGGGTCCATGAACAGGCGACGGCCCAGGGCCACCCGCGAGGGATCGTGGGCCGCCGCGGGTCCCGGCAGTCCGAGCGTGGGCGGCGCATTGCCGGTGGCTGGAGAGCCGGCGCACAGCGCGAGCGCGACGGCCGCGAGGCGCAGGCGCAGCCGGCGGCGCGCGGAATCTTTCGTCGCGGGGGCAGTCAGGGACATGGTGCCGATGCTAGCGTGCGCCACCCGACAGCGCACGCCGCGCGGGGCACCACCGGACCGTCGCCATGCCCAACCGACTCTCGGGGGAGACCAGCCCCTACCTGCTGCAGCACGCCGGCAATCCCGTGGACTGGTATCCCTGGGGACCCGAGGCGCTGGCCCTGGCCCGGGCGTCCGACCGTCCCATCCTGCTGTCCGTGGGCTACTCGGCCTGCCACTGGTGCCACGTGATGGCCCACGAGTGCTTCGAGGACCCGGAGGTGGCGGCGGTGATGAACCGCCTGTTCGTGAACGTGAAGGTGGACCGCGAGGAGCGGCCCGACCTGGACCGCATCTACCAGCTCGCCCACCAGGCGCTGGCGCGCCGCGCCGGTGGCTGGCCGCTCACCATGTTCCTCGCGCCGGACGGCCGGCCGTTCTTCGGCGGGACGTACTTCCCGAAGCAGCCGCGCCACGGACTGCCGGGCTTCGCGCAGGTGATGGAGCGCGTGGCGCAGGCGTGGCGCGAGCAGCGCCCCGCCATCGAGGCGCAGAACGCGGAACTGGCCGCCATCCTCGCGCAGACCGTCCCCTCGGCTCCCGCCGACGGATTGCCCGGGCCGGAGCTTCTGGAGACCGCTCGCGTGGAACTGCTCGGGGACGTGGATCCGGACTGGGGCGGGTTCCGGGGCAGCCCCAAGTTCCCGCATCCCTTCGAGTTCGACCTGCTGCTGCGCGAGTCGGCCCTGCGGGGCGACGCCCGCGCGCGCCAGGCGGTGCTGCACACGCTCGCCTGCATGGCCCGGGGCGGCATCGTCGACCACCTCGGCGGGGGGTTCGCGCGCTACAGCACCGACGGCCGCTGGCTGATCCCGCACTTCGAGAAGATGCTCTGCGACAACGGGCCGCTGCTCGCGCTCTACGCCGACGCGTGGCTCGCGAGCGGCGAGCCGTTGTTCCTCGACACCTGCGCCCGCGTGGCCGGCTGGGTGATGCGCGAGATGCAGTCGCCCGAGGGCGGCTACTGGTCCAGCCTGGACGCGGACTGCGAGGGCGAGGAGGGCCGCTTCTACGTCTGGGACCGGGAGGAGGCGCGCGCGCTGCTGGAGCCCGGGGAATGGGCGGTGGCGTCGCGCTGCCTCGGGCTGGACGGCCCGCCGAACTTCGAGGGCCGCCACTGGCACCTGCACCTCGCCGTGGCGCCGGAGGAGGTGGCGCACGCCCTTTCCCTCGATCCCGCGCAGGGCCGAGCCTGGCTCGAGTCGGCGCGCTCCAGGCTGTTCGCGGCGCGCGAGCGGCGGGTGCGCCCGGGTCGCGATGACAAGATCCTCACGGCGTGGAACGCGCTCATGATCGCCGGGATGGTACGGGCAGCGCGGGTCTTCGAGCGCGCGGACTGGCTCGCCTCGGCGCGCCGCGCGCTTTCGTTCGTGCACGCGCGGCTGTGGCGCGACGGACGCCTGCTCGCCACCCACAAGGATGGCCGCTCGCACCTGAACGGCTACCTCGACGACCACGCCTTCCTGCTCGCCGCGCTGCTCGAGATGCTGCAGGCCGACTTTCGCGTGGAGGACCTTCACTGGGCGCGTGCGCTGGCCGACCGCCTGCTGGAGGGCTTCGAGGACCCGGAGGCCGGCGGCTTCTGGTTCACCAGCCATGACCACGAGGCGCTGGTGCTGCGCGCCAAGCCCGGACCGGACGAGGCCACGCCCTCGGGCAACGGAGTGGCCGCCGTGGCGCTGCAGCGGCTCGGGCACCTGCTGGGCGAGACGCGTTACCTGGACGCGGCCGAGCGGACGCTGAAGCTGTTCGCCGGCGAGATGCGGGAACGGCCGGGCAACCATGCCACCCTGCTGCGCGCGCTCGCCGAGTGCCTCGAGCCGCCGGCGATGGGGATCGTGCGCGGACCGGGCGCGGCCCTGGGTGCCTGGCGCCGGCCCCTCGACCAACGCTACGCCCCAGCCTCGCTGGTGCTGTCGGTGCCGGCGGGCCTGGCAGGACTGCCGGCGACCCTGGACAAGCCTGTCGCGGCCGGGGTCAACGCCTGGGTCTGCCGCGGCGTTACCTGCCTCGCCCCCTCGGATGATGTGGGCGGGGTGGCAGAGGCGCTCGGGGCTGCCTGAGCCCCGGCCGCGCCACGGACCCGGGAACTGTTCCCCGGACCCCGGAAAACCCCTAGAATCCGCACGCTTTGTGCAACGACGTCACGCGAAGGAGAATCCAGGAATGAAGCCGTCCCGTCTGTTCATCGCCCTTGCCGCCATCGGCCTGCTCTCCTCCGGGGCGGCGCACGCCGATGCCGCCAAGGCCCAGGCCGTCATGAAGGGCAGCGACTGCATGGCCTGTCACGCCGAGGCCACCAAGCTGGTGGGGCCCTCCTACAAGGAGGTGGCCAAGAAGTACGCC
Organism: uncultured Rhodocyclaceae bacterium; assembly: GCA_964641005.1. GTDB lineage: Bacteria > Pseudomonadota > Gammaproteobacteria > Burkholderiales. The sequence continues at coordinate 6,900 of CAZXJW010000087.1, read as the reverse complement.
GGCGACGCCAAGGCCCCGGCCATGCTGGTGGAGAAGATCAAGAAGGGCGGCTCGGGCAACTGGGGCGCCGTGCCCATGACCCCGCACCCCAACATGAAGGACGAAGACGTGAAGGTGGTGGTGGACTGGATCCTGTCGCTCAAGTAGGCGGCACGGCACCAACCCCCTGAAAGCCGGCCTCGCGCCGGCTTTTTCTTTTCGTGGCGGGCGCCTGCGTCGAATTGACCGGGTGGGGGTGACAGGGAATAATCCCGCGCCATTCCGCCATCCTGCGCCCCTTCCGAGGACTCCCCATGGCCCGCCTGCAAAACACCGTCCGCCTCGCGCCCATCGTCGTCGCCATCGCCGCCCTGTCGCTTGCCGGGTGCGGCAAGAAGGAAGAGGCGCCTGCCACGGGCGGCGCCACCACTCCGGCGGGGGTCACGGTCAAGATCGGCCACGCGGCACCGCTCACCGGTGGCATCGCGCACCTGGGCAAGGACAACGAGTCGGGCGTGCGCCTCGCCGTGGAAGAGGCCAATGCGAAGGGCATCACCATCGGCGGCCAGCCGGTGAAGTTCGAGATGCTCTCCGAGGACGACGAAGGCAACCCCAACAAGGGCCCGATCATCGCGCAGAAGTTCGCCGACGCGAAGGTGGCCGGGGTGATCGGCCACCTCAACTCCGGCGTGGCCATTCCGGCCTCCGCGGTCTACAACACCGCCGGCATCCCGATGATCTCGGGTTCGGCCACCAATCTCACCGAGCAGGGTTTCTCCGTCACCTTCCGCACCGTGGGCCGCGACGACCAGCAGGGCCCCGCCATCGCGAGCTTCCTGGTCTCCGAGGCGAAGCCGAAGACCGTGGCCATCGTCGACGATGCCAGCTCCTACGGCGAAGGTCTCGCCAACGAGGTGGAGAAGACCCTCAAGGCCGCGGGCGTGAAGGTCCTGCCCCGCGAGAAGGGCACCGACAAGACCGTGGACTGGAAGGGCGTGCTCACCAAGCTCAAGGGCAAGGCGCCCGACGCCGTGTTCTACGGCGGCATGGACTCCGCCGCGGGCCCGCTCATCAAGCAGGCGCGCGAGCTGGGCATCAAGGTGCCCTTCGGCTTCGGCGACGGCGCCTGCACCGACAAGATGCACGAGCTCGCGGGCGAGGCGGCCGAGGGACTGTTCTGCTCCCAGGCTGGCATTCCCGTGCAGGCCTCCAGCGGCGCCTTCCTCGAGGCCTACCGGAAGAAGTTCAACGCCGACCCCGTCATCTACGCGCCGTTCACCTACGACGCCACCAACATGCTGATCGCGGCCATGCAGAAGGCCGACTCCACCGATCCCGCCAGGTTCCTGCCGGCGCTCAAGGCACTGCAGTTCGACGGCGCCAGCGGCCACATCGAGTTCGACGACAAGGGTGACCGCAAGGATGCGGAGATGACCATCTTCACCATGAAGGCGGGCAAGATCGAGCCGGTCGCGGTGATCAAGTCCGGCAAGACGATTCCCATCGCCGAGTT
>CAZXJW010000087.1:0-5398 GCA_964641005.1 uncultured Rhodocyclaceae bacterium | reverse complement strand
ACCCCCCGCGCCGGGCGGCTCGCGCGCGAGGGCATACGAGGACGGCACCTGCGGGTGCTGTTTTCGTTTCCGGCGCCGGCCACCGGGGCACACAGGCGAACCCGTGGACATCCTCCTGCAGCAGCTCATCAACGGCCTGACGCTGGGCAGCGTGTATGCCGTGGTTGCGCTCGGCTACACCATGGTGTACGGCATCATCCAGCTCATCAACTTCGCCCACGGCGAGGTGGTGATGATCGGTGGCATGGTGGCCCTGTGGACCATCGGCGCGCTGGCCGGCTCGGCCGGACTGCCGCCCACGGCGGTGGTGCTCGCCGGGGTGGGCGCCGCGGTGCCCGCGTGCATGCTGCTGGGCTGGGGTATCGAGCGCGCCGCCTACCGGCCGCTGCGCGGCGCACCGCGCCTGGCGCCGCTGATCACCGCCATCGGGATTTCCATCATCCTGCAGAACGTGGCGCTGATGGTGTTCAGCCGCAACCCGCTGCCCTTCCCGCAGATCCTGCCCAACCCGGTGTTCGAGGTGGCGGGCGCCAGCATCAGCCTGGTGCAGATCATCATCATCGCCACCTGCGTGATGATGATGGCGGGCCTCACGCTGCTGGTGTACCGCACGAAGCTCGGCATGGCCATGCGTGCCACTTCCGAGAACCCGTCCGTGGCGGGTCTGATGGGCATCGACATCAACCGCGTGATCTCCATGACCTTCGTCATCGGCGCGGGACTGGGCGCCGTGGCAGGCGTGCTCAACGGGTTGTACTACGGCATCGCCCACTACACCTTCGGCGCCATGCTGGGCCTCAAGGCCTTCTGCGCCGCCGTGCTGGGCGGCATCGGCAACATGGCCGGCGCCATGCTCGGCGGGCTGCTGCTGGGCGTCGTGGAGGCGCTGGGCACGGGCTACATCGGCGAGGCGACCGACCTGTGCCACGTGGACTTCCTGTCCTCCGCCCTGGCCGAGCGCTGCGCCACCGACGGCCACGTGGTGCTGTTCGGCAGCAATTACCAGGACGTGTTCGCCTTCGCCGTGCTGATCGTGGTGCTCGTGTTCCGGCCCTCCGGGCTGCTGGGCGAGCGCGTGTCGGACCGGGCCTGAGCCGGCCATGACCGACGCCCTGGGCGCCTTCCTGCGCAGTCGCGGCGTCAAGCCGTGGATGGGCCTGGTGCTGGTGGCCGCGGCGCTGCTGATCCTGCCCTTCCTGCTGGCCCAGGCCGGCACCACCTGGGTGCGGGTCACCAACCTCGCCATCCTGTTCGCGCTGCTTGCCCTGGGCCTGAACATCGTGGTGGGCTTCGCCGGCCTGCTCGACCTGGGCTACATCGCCTTCTACGCCGTGGGCGCCTACGCCTACGCGCTGCTCGCCTCGCCGCACTTCGGGCTGCACCTGCCCTTCTGGGCGATCCTGCCCATCGGCGCGCTGCTCGCCTGCGTGGCGGGCGTGATGCTGGGCGCGCCCACGCTCAAGCTGCGCGGCGACTACCTCGCCATCGTCACCCTGGGCTTCGGCGAGATCGTGCGCATCTTCATGAACAATCTCTCGCAGCCCTTCAACATCACCAACGGGCCGCAGGGCGTGACGCTGATCGATCCGTTCCGCATCGGCGAGTTCAGTTTCGCCAAGCCCGAGACGATCCTCGGCCTGGCCTTCAGCGGCCCGATCAAGTACTACTACCTGCTGCTGCTCGTGATGGTGGTGGTGATCGTGGTGAACCTGCGCCTCGAGGACTCGCGCATCGGCCGCGCCTGGATGGCGATCCGCGAGGACGAGGTGGCCGCCAAGGCCGTGGGCATCAACACCCGCAACGTGAAGCTGCTCGCCTTCGCCATGGGTGCGAGCTTCGGCGGCATCGCCGGCGGCATGTTCGCCGCCATGCAGGGCTTCATCAGTCCCGAGAGCTTCGTGCTCGTCGAGTCCATCATGGTGCTCGCCATGGTGGTGCTGGGCGGCATGGGCAACGTCTGGGGCGTGGTGCTGGGCGCGGTGCTGCTCACCTTCGTGCCCGAGCTGCTGCGCCACTCGGTGGAGCCGCTGCAGCGCAACCTGCTGGGGCGGGTGGTGATCGAGCCCGAGGTGATCCGCATGCTGCTGTTCGGCGCGGCGCTGGTGCTGATGATGCGCTTCCGGCCCGCCGGGCTGTTCCCGTCCCGGGCGCGCAAGCGCGAGTTCGCCGCGGGCCGCGGCCCGGAGGGCCCGTGAGCGATCCGCTGCTCGAGGTGCGCGGCGTGGTGAAGCGCTTCGGCGGCCTCACCGCGCTGTCGGACGTCTCCCTCACCATCGGCCGTGGCGAGATCTACGGCCTGATCGGCCCCAACGGCGCCGGCAAGACCACCCTGTTCAACGTCATCACCGGCCTGTACGTGCCCGACGGCGGCGAGGTGCGCTTCGATGGCGCGCGGCTGCCGGTGAAGCAGCCCCACCTCGCGGTGCGCGCCGGCGTGGCGCGCACCTTCCAGAACATCCGGTTGTTCTCCAACATGACGGCGCTGGAGAACGTGATGGTGGGCCGCCACCTGCGCACCCGCGCCGGCGTGTTCGGCGCCATGCTGCGCACCGCCGCCACGCGCGCCGAGGAGAAGGCCATCGCCGAGCGCGCCCACGCGCTGCTGCGCTACGTGGGCGTGGAGCGGCACTCCAACGTGATCGCCCGCAACCTTTCCTACGGCGACCAGCGCCGCCTGGAGATCGCGCGCGCGCTGGCCACGGAACCGAAGCTGCTCGCGCTGGACGAGCCCGCCGCCGGCATGAACCCCACCGAGCGCCAGGCGCTGGCCCAGCTCGTGGGCCGCATCCGCGGCGACGGCACCACCGTGCTGCTCATCGAGCACGACGTGAAGCTGGTGATGGGCCTGTGCGACCGCGTGGCGGTGCTCGACTACGGCAAGCGCATCGCCGAGGGCGCCCCGCCAGAGGTGCAGCGCGATCCGGCGGTGATCGCGGCCTACCTCGGCGTCGAGGCCGCCCATGCGGCCTGAGGTGTCGCCGTGAGCCTGCTCGAGGTGAAGGACCTGAGGGTGGCCTACGGCGGGATCGTCGCCGTGCGCGGCATCGACCTGGCGGTGGAGCAGGGTGAACTGGTGGCGTTGATTGGCGCCAACGGCGCGGGCAAGACCACCACGCTCAAGGCCCTGGCCGGCATGCTGCGCCCGGCGGGTGGCAGCATCCACTTCGATGGCCAGTCCATCACCCGCGAGGCCGCCCACCGGCTGCTGCCGCGGGGCATCGCGCTGGTGCCGGAGGGGCGCGGGGTGTTCGCCCGGCTCACGGTCCAGGAGAACCTGGAAATGGGCGCCTACATCCGCGACGACCGCGCGGCGGTGAAGGCCGACATGGCGCGGGTGTTCGAGCTGTTCCCGCGGCTGCACGAGCGCCGCGCCCAGGTGGCGGGCACCCTCTCCGGCGGCGAGCAGCAGATGCTCGCCATCGGCCGGGCGATGATGGGCCGGCCGCGGCTGCTGCTGCTGGACGAGCCCAGCATGGGGCTCGCGCCCATGATGGTGCAGAAGATCTTCGAGGTGATCCGCATGATCTCCGCCGAAGGCGTGACCGTGCTGCTGGTGGAGCAGAACGCCAGCCTCGCCCTGCAGGCGGCGAGCCGCGGCTACGTGATGGAGTCCGGCGCCATCACCCTCACCGACAGCGCGGCCGCGCTGCTGGCCAGCCCGCAGGTGCGGCAGGCCTACCTGGGCGAATAGCCGGCGCCTGACGTTCCGCTGGCGCAGTCCCCGCGCCCGAGACGCGGGCACGCACCCGACAGCGCCGGGGCTGCTGCCCGGAGCGGGCCAGCCCGGCGCATGGCAGTCAGGCCCGTGCGGTCAGTCGAACTTCCCGTGCTTCCGGTGACCGTTCTTGCGGCCGCGCTTCTTCGGATCGAAGTCGTCGTCGGCCATCACGACCTTCTCCCGCACCACGATCTTCTCCTTTACCACCACCTTCTCGGCGGGCTTGTCCCTCGTGGCGCTGGAGCCGATGGCCGCGCCCGTGGCGCCACCGATGGCGCCGCCGATGATGGCGCCGCTGGTGCCGCCGACCTTGGAGCCGATGGCCGCGCCGGCGCCGCCACCGATGGCGCCGCCCACGACGGCACCCCCGTCGATGTCACCGGCGAACAGGCCGCCCGAAGCGGCGATCAGGCCCGCCGCCACGATGGCACGGGTGATGGGGAGCGTTGGACGGGTGTTCATGCTGACCTCCTGGAACGAATGGCCGGTCCGTCCTTGCAAGTCGTGTTCCGGGCCGCCGGTCCGCCCCCTGCCCCGGAGTGGCGGGGCGTGCAGGGTCAGGCCGTGACGCGCAGGGTCAGGCCGAGCGGCGCTGCAGGCCGGTCGGCGTGGTCGCCGGCCCCACGCCCATGAGCAGCGCGCGTCCTCGAGAAAGGCGGGCGAGCATCATCAGTTCCTCCATCACCGCTTCGCTGAAGCCCTGGCGATTGCCGCGCTCGTCGATGATCAGGCGCTGGGCGAGGCGGTCGAAGGCCTCGGTGCCCCAGGTGGCGGTGAGCTGTTCGAGCACCCGCGGCATGTCCTCCACCGCGGCGCGCGCCTGCACCTTGCGCGGCTGCCTGGGCGGAGGCTCCTCCAGCTGCAGCGTGGGGAAGTAGCCTTCCCGCGCCGCCGTCGGCGCGGCGGCATCGGCCACGTGGATGTTGTTGGCGGCGAGCACCCGTTCGAGGTGCTCGATGCGCGTGCGCTGCCGGTCGATGAGGGCGAGCGCTTCGTCGAGAGAGAGGTTCATCGCAGGTCCCGGGCGGTTGGCCCCGTGGATCGGGGTCTTGCGCGGACTTCAGCAAGACTCCTGCCCGGCGTCGGCAAGCGGCGACGGCTGACGCTGCGCGGCGGCTTCAGGCCTCCGGCGGCAGGGGGATCCAGTCTCTGCCGGTGAGGAAGTGCGCCGTCAGCCGGTCTTCCGGCGTGCCCGCGGGGGCGTGCCAGTCGTAGCGCCACTTCACCACCGGCGGCAGCGACATGAGGATGGATTCGGTGCGCCCGCCCGACTGCAGCCCGAACAGGGTGCCACGGTCGAACACCAGGTTGAACTCCACGTAGCGGCCCCGGCGGTAGGCCTGGAAGTCGCGCTCGCGCTCGCCCCAGGGGTGGTCGCGACGGCGCGCGACGATGGGCAGGTAGGCGTCGAGGAAGTGGCCGCCCACGCTGCGGGTGAGTGCGAAGGCGTTGTCGAATCCGCCCTCGGCGAGGTCGTCGTAGAAGATGCCGCCGATGCCACGCGGTTCGTTGCGATGCTTGAGGAAGAAGTATCGGTCGCACCAGCGCTTGAAGCGCGGGTAGAAGGCCTCGCCGAAGGGGTCCAGCGCCGCCTTGCAGGTGGCGTGGAAGTGCACCGCGTCCTCCTCGAAGCCGTAGTAGGGCGTCAGGTCCATGCCGCCGCCGAACCAGAACACCGGC
>CAZXJW010000086.1:5638-11244 GCA_964641005.1 uncultured Rhodocyclaceae bacterium | reverse complement strand
CAGGGGCACGGCGCGCACGCGCAGGGGCACGGCGCGCACGGACGCCACCACGAGCACGCATCCCACGCGCACGGCCACGCGGCCCTCGGCCCCGCGCACGACCCGCGACGGCACCACGTCCCGCCCGCGGCCCGCCTGGGGGGCGTGGCGCTCGGCGGTGCGGCACTGCTCGCGCTCGGCTGGCGCCTGCGAGAGGCACGTCCCGGCTACGGGGTAACCCTGCAGGGTGCAGGCATCGCCACCCTGTACCTCACCGTGTACGGCGCCCTGCGACTGTTCGGCGTGGTGGACCCCGCCACCGCCTTCGCGCTCATGGCCCTGGTGGCCGCCGCCGGCGCCGTGCTCGCCGTGCGCCAGGAATCCGTGGCGCTGGCGGTGCTGGGCTTCGGCGGCGGCTTCCTCGCGCCCCTGCTGGCCTCCACCGGCCCGGGCGATCACGTGGTGCTGTTCGGCTACTACGCCCTGGTCAACGCCGGCCTGGCGGCGGTGGCCTGGAACCGCGCCTGGCGACCACTCACCTTCACCGGCTTCGTGCTCACCTTCGGCGTCGCGGCGCTGTGGGGCTGGCGCTGGTTCCAGCCCGCGCTGTTCGCCAGCACCCAGCCCTTCCTGATGCTGTTCTTCGCCCTGTACCTGGCGCTGCAGGTTCGCTTCGCGCAGCTGCGCGCGCCGCGCTGGCACGACGTGGTGGACGGGACCAGCGTGTTCGGCGTGCCGCTGGCGGGCTTCGCATTGCAGGTGGGCCTGGTGCGCGATTTCGCATACGGGTCCGCCACGAGTGCCGCCGCGCTCGGCGCCCTCTACCTGCTGCTGTCCTGGCGCCTGCGCCGCCGTGCCACCGACTGCGGGATGCTGGCCGACGCCTACGCCGCCCTGGGCGCCGGCTTCCTCACCGTGGCCATTCCACTGGCCGTGGACGCGCGCTGGACCTCGGCGGCGTGGGCACTGGAGGGGGCGGGACTGGCCTGGGCGGCGCTGCGCCAGCGCCGGCGGATCGGCCTCTCGCTGGGACTCGGCCTGCAGTTCGTCGCCGCGATGGTGTTCGCGGAGGCGGAACTGGTGCGCGAGTGGAGCGTGCCGGTACTGAACCGGCCTTTCCTCGGCGCCACGGCGCTGGCCGCGGCGGCGCTGTTCAGCGCATGGTGCCTTGGCCGCCAGTCCCGTGAAGACACCCCCATGGCGCCTCGCTGGCTCGGCAGCGCGGTATTCGGGTGGGCCCTGCTGTGGTGGCTGTTCGCCGGCGTGCGCGAGATCGGCCTGCACGTACCGCAAGCCGAGGCGGCCGCCACGTGGCTGCTGTTCGCCACCTTCACCGCCGCGGCGTTCCACGCCCTCCACGAACGGCTCCACTGGCCCGTCGCACGCATCCCCGCGCTGGCGCTGCCCCTGGCCATGTCCGCCGCGCTGCTGGCGCGCTGGTCCGATGCCTCGGGCCTCCCGCCCATGGAAGGGGTCGGCCTGCTGGCGTGGCCGGCCGCCTTTGCCACGCACCTCGCCCTGCTGTCCCGCCAGCATCGCCTCGCCCCGGCTACGTGGCAGGCGCTGCACGGCTGCGTGCCCTGGCTGCTGGCCTTCATGCTGGGCTGGGAGCTCGACCTCCGACTGCAGGGCTGGCTCGGCGACACCGACTGGAGCGTGATCGGCTGGGCATTGCCAGGCGCCGCGCTGCTCGCAACCGTCACGCGGTGACGCGCGACTCGAGGCGAGGACGGCGAGGGCGACGAGTCCGGTGCCCCCGCGTTCGATCACCTTCCGGCGTCGGCCGCCTGGCTCACCCCGGGAGGAGTGGGCCTGAGCGCCGGGCTGGTGGCGTGGACGCTGCTCGCCAGCACGGCCACGGCAGGCCGTTCACCACCGCTGCCATGGCTGCCGGTGCTCAATCCGCTCGACCTCGCGGCGCTCGGCATGCCCCTGCTCACGATTCCGTGGCTGCGGCGCGTGCGCCGCGAGCACCCCGCCACCCTGGCTGCCCGGCATGCAGGCAAGGCCTGGTGGGTCCTGGGCGCCACGGTGTTCGCAAGCCTCAACGGTGTGCTGCTGCGCGACTTCGGCCGGGTGCTGGACCCGGGCGGCGACACCTGGGACCTGCTGCTCGCCAGCGAAGTGCAGGCCGGCCTGTCGCTGCTGTGGACGGCGGTGGCCCTGGGCATCATGTTCGGCGCCTCGCGCACGGCGCTGCGCGCGCCGTGGTTCGCGGGTGCGGCCCTCATGGGCGCGGTGGTGGCCAAGCTGCTGGTGCTCGACCTCGACAACGCGGGCACCGTCGCCCGGATCGTGTCCTTCGTCGGCGTGGGCGGGCTGATGCTGGTGATCGGCTGGCTGTCGCCGCTGCCGCCGCGGGAGAACGGGCAGGCGACTGGGTCCTGACGCCGCGTGACGGGGAGCTCCGCTTGCCCGCCGGTCGCGCAGCCCTGGGGGACGGGCAAGCCGGCGCGCGCCGCCGGGACGCGCAGCGAACTCAGGGCAGCAGGGGCGGCGAGGCGGTCCAGACGGCGGCGTTGCGATGCAGTCCCGAGGCCGCGGTCAGCACCGGCTTCACCTCCGGCCAAGACTGCAGCTTGTCCACGAGCCTCACCAGCTGGCGCCGGCGCTCGATCTCGGGGGGCACATAGGGCGCGGCGGCGATCCGGTCGAGCTGCGGCAGGCAGCGCGCGCGGCCATAGAAGCTGGAGTGGTACTCGAGCCGCGTGAGCGCCTCCACGATGGCACAGGTCACCCACACCGGATCCAGGCCGTCCCAGGCCACGCGGTCGTAGCGCGGATGCGGTGGCAGGAAGGGCTCGGCGGGGGCCGGGAGGTCATCGTTCTCGAGCATCGAGGCGAGCCGCTGCAGGGTGCGCACCGCGCCGATCCGGTCACCGGTCTCGAACTGCAGGCGCGCCAGGGTCATGAGCCGTGCGGGCGTGGCCGAGGCGTCGGCGGCGTTGCCGGCGTGGCGGCGGGCCTCGGCGAGCAGCGCGAAGCGCGCCGACGGCGACGCCGATGCGCCCTGTGCGCGCGCGAACGCCGCAAGGGCCGCGAACAAGGCCTTGCGGCCTCGGTTGCCGAACCACCCCGCCGAGCGCGGCCAGCCGGCCAGCGCCGCGCGCGCATAGGGCATCTCGGCGGCCCAGGCGGCGAAATCGAACGCAGGTGCGGAAGCACCCGATCCGCCCTCCACCAGCAGGCCCCGGGCGGCGAGCGACTCCGCGCGGTCGGCCTTGGCGGCGAACAGGTTCAGCAGGTAGGCGTCCACCTTCGACTCGAAGTCGAAGGGAACCAGCACGCCCTGGGCGGACACGAGGCGGTAGATGCGGTAGCCCATGGCCTCGAAGCGGCGCGCGAGCTCGAGCTCCAGTTCCCCGGAGGCGAGCTTGATCTCGAACATCACCAGCGGCGAGCCGCCGCGCAGGAACTGCTCGGCGCCGCGCAACACCTGCTGGGCGTGGCCCTCCACGTCGATCTTCACGAAGTCGGCGTCGGCGAAGCCGTGGCGCCGCGACAGGGAATCGAGGGTCTCCACGGGCACCGGGACGGCGCCCTTGCCGGGCGTGTCGGAGAGCCGGTTGAACTCGCTGCGCTCGCCGGCGGAGAAATGCCCCTCGCCCACCCGGTCCGCCACCGCGATGCGCTCGGGGTGGACATGGGTGAAGCCATTGGCCAGGACCGACTGCTCGAGCAGCCCGAACACGTCCGGCGTGGGCTCGTAGGACCAGACACCCCCGCCAGGCCCCACCGCGGCGCCCATGGCCACGCTGTAGACCCCGTAGCTCGCGCCCACGTCCACGGCCTTCTCGCCCGGCTGCAGCACCCGGCGCACGAAGCGGATCTCGTCCTCGAACCAGTCCTCCTGCTCCAGAAGGACGTAGGTGGTCAGGTTCGCGACGCCGCGCGGCACCAGCAACCGCGTGCCATCGGCCAGCGTGAGGGTGAGCGAATCGGTCATGGTCCGGGGCAAGGGCGCGTTCATGGAGGCGGAAGTCGGAATAAACGCCCATGACCGTCCGCAAGGAACATGCCGGACATCGCTCACAGCCCCGGGACCTTGCCCCGCGGGCCGGACCAGGTCCGCGACGATCGCTACTCGGAAGCGGGCAGCTTCTCGATCCGGCCCACCAGCTTCATCAGTTCCTTGTGCATCCGGTCGAAGCGGGCATGCTCGGCCTTCCACTTCGCGTGCTTCGCGCCCATCTCGCGGTGGGTCTTCTCGATCTCGGGAGTGACCGTGCGGGTGCCGAGCGCGGCCTCGTGGGCCTTGATGGCCTCGTCGTGCGCCTTCATGTCGCTCTCGTGGGCGGAGATCATCCGGTCGTGCTCCTCCACCAGGCTGGCGAGCTTCTTAACGGCGGCCTCGATGCGGTCGTGGTCCTTGTGCAGGGCCTGGTGGCCGGCCATCCATGCGGCGTGCTCCTTCGTCCATGCCTTGTGCTCGCGGCTCATGGCGCCGGCATCGCCCGCGAGGACGGCGGGGGACGCGGCCAGGCCGGCGGCGAGGGCGAGGACTGCGAACGTCTGCTTCATGGTTCTCTCCTGGGTTCGAGTGCGGAAACGGCAATCCGACTGCAATTGGCTTGCACATGAATCACGGTAGGGACCGTGGCGATCGGCCGTCTTGATCCGCATCAATTCGCGGAACCCCCGCGGCGCGCCGTGGACGAAGCGCTCGTCACCCCACGAACGATTGCCGTGAACATCCACTTTCCATGCAAGGTCTTGCTGCTGGCCGCGCTGCTGATGGCAGGCGGCTGCGCCACCTCGCCCGCCACGCGGGAAGCCGCGCCTGGCGCGCAGGCGCCTGCCACGGCCATGACGGACCGCATCGCCCGCGGCATCGAGTCGGGCTTCGACACCGCACGCCAGGCGGTGCCCCGCATCGTGGCCACCACCGACCATGGGGCGCGCGAGGCGCGACTGCAGCTCGACGCGTGGCCCGTGCAGCGCGTCGCCGCCGACCTGTGCCACCTGCGCACCTGGGGCATCGGCGCCGGCGCGGAAGTCAGGCCCGGGGCACCGGCGGTGGTGTCCTGGGTCGCGCCGGGAGGTCCGGCGGCCGCGGCGGGCCTCCGGCCTGGCGATCGCATCCGCCGCGCGCGCGGCCCCGACGGCGGCGGCAACTGGTACGAGAGCACGCCCAGGCTGCCGGCCTACTCCACCACGCCCGGGCCGTGGCAGCTGGAGGTGGAGCGCGGCTCGCGACGGCTGTCGCTGGCCGTGCCTCCGGAGCGTGGGTGCTTCGTTCCCGTGCACCTGTCCGCGGTGGTGGGCGAACGCCTGCTCGCCACGCCGGGCGGGATCGAGATCGGCTCGGGCATCGAGGCTCGCGCCTCCGACCCCGAGGCGCGCCGCTACGCCATCGCCTTCGGCCTCGCGTACGCCGTGACCCTGGGTCACGAGTACCTGCTCAGCCCCAACATCCTCACCCGCGAGACGCGCATCGCGCTGTTCCTCGCGCTGCCGGGCGTGGAGTTCGTGGAAGCCGGCCGCCGCCTCGCGTTCCCCGACTCGGCCGACGAGACCAAGGTGCGCTTCGCCGACGCCCTCACGCTGGCGCTGATGGCGCGCACCGGCGGGCTGCCCGCGGACCCGGAGGCGCTGGCGCAGTCGGTGCTCGGCCCCGGGCGCAGCGG
>CAZXJW010000086.1:0-5628 GCA_964641005.1 uncultured Rhodocyclaceae bacterium | reverse complement strand
CAGCGGCCTGGTGCGCCAGGTGGTGGAGGGCGACGACCCGACGCTGCAGCACAACCTCGGCCCCGCCAGGCTCGCCGCGCTGCGGGAGGTGCACGCCCGCATGGGCGAGGCCGCCGCTCAGGGCACGCTCGAGGCGCGCATCTCCGAGAAGGCCGCCGCGCTGAGCGCCAAGCGCGCGCGCTGGGCGCGGCGCACCGGCGGATCCGCCGCCTCGGCGGTGGCCGAGCCTCTCTAGCGCGCCGCCGGCGGCGTCAGTCCTCCGCCAGCAGGTGCATCAGCGAGGAGGTGTCCCAGCGCCCGCCCCCGCGCGCCTGCACCTGGGCGTAGAACTGGTCGATGAGCGCGGTGCCCGGCAGTCGGGCGCCGTTGCGCTGCGCCTCGTCGAGGCAGATGCCGAGGTCCTTGCGCATCCAGTCGACCGCGAAGCCGAAGCCGTCGAACTTCACCTGGCTCATGGTCTTCCAGCGGTTCTCCATCTGCCACGACTGCGCCGCGCCCTTGGAGATGACGGAGATCACCTTCTCCATGTCCAGGCCGGCCTTCAGGCCGAAGTTCATGGCCTCGGACAGCCCCTGCAGCAGGCCGGCGATGCAGATCTGGTTGACCATCTTGCACAGCTGGCCGGCGCCGGGGCCGCCGATCAGCACGCAGCTCTTCGCATAGACGTCGAGCACCGGCTTCACGCACTCGAAGATGCCCTCCTCGCCGCCGCACATGATGCCGAGCTGGCCGTTCACCGCACCGGCCTGGCCGCCTGAAACGGGGGCGTCCACGAAGCCCACGCCGGCCTCGCCGCAGCGCGCGAACAGTTCGCGCGCGAGGTTCGCCGAATCGGTGGTGTGGTCCACGAGGATGGCGCCCCGGTGCATCGCGGCGAGCGCACCGGCCTCGCCGTACACCACCGAGCGCACGTCGTCGTCGTTGCCCAGGCACATGAGCACCACGTCGCGCCCGGTGGCCGCCTCGCGCGGCGTGGCCACGGCACGCCCGCCGTACTCCTGCGCCCACTGCTGCGCCTTGGAGAACGTGCGGTTGTAGACGGTCACGTCGTGACCGCCCTTTTTCAGCAGGTGCCCGGCCATGGGATGGCCCATCACCCCGAGGCCCAGGAACGCGACTTTGGCCATTGCTGCGATCTCCTCTGGTGGGCGCGCCGCCGCGGCGGCGCGCTGGTTGTCTGGCGAAGCCGGCGGATTCTACGGGGGCGCGCGGCGGTGGAGTGCGCTTGACCCGGATCAAGCCAGCCTCCATCGTCGGACCTGCACGATCCGGCTTCCTTCCCCGCACCCGAACCGCAGGAGACGTCCATGAGCGAGAAGCCCACCGGCTGGCTGTCCGACGACGAGGTGGCGCAGGTGGCGCCTGCCGAGCAGGCCGCCTTCGACGCGCCCGTGCCCACCCAGATCGTCTCCAACGGGGAGTTCAATCCCATGCCCCAGACGGCCGAGCAGCGCCGGGTCGAGGCGCTGGTGAAGTCCATCGGCGACGAGATGGCGGCCCGCCAGGGCCTGTCGCGGCGCGACTTCCTGCGCACCGCCTCCGGCATGGCCACCGCCTTCCTGGCCATGAACCAGGTGTTCGGGCCGGTGTGGGACGTCTCCGAGGCCGAGGCCGCCGACCGGGACATGGCCGACGCGCGCGCCAGGGCGCTGTCCGGGCAGTTCATCTTCGACGTGCAGACCCACTTCGTGCGCGACGACTACACCCGCGAGCGCATCCTCAACCTGGGACGCTACGCCGCGCAGCACTGGAACCCGGACATGAACCGCACGCCCATGACCCTGGCGCGCTACAAGTTCGAGAACTACCTGCGCGAGATCTTCATGGACAGCGACACGAAGCTCGCACTGCTGTCCTCCGCCTCGTACGACAACCCCGATTTCTACTTCCTGTTCAACGACCAGATCCGCGACGCGCGCGGGCTCGTGAACGCCGTGGCGGGTTCGAAACGGCTGTTCGCGCACTCCGTGATCTATCCCGGCAAGCCCGGCTGGCTGGACGAGGTGGACAAGGCCATCGAGGAGTACCGGCCCGATTCCTGGAAGGGCTACACCACGGGCGACCCGTCCTTCCCCACCAAGAACGGTTCCGCGTGGCGCATGGACGACGAGAAGCTCGTCTACCCCTTCTACGAGAAGGCCGTGAAGGCCGGCATCAACACCATCTGCGTGCACAAGGGCCTGCTGCCGCGCGACTACGAGACCTCGTGGAAGGGCATCTGGGAGTACGCCACCGTGGCCGACGTGCCCAAGGCGGCGAAGGACTGGCCGCAGCTGAACTTCGTCATCTACCACTCCGCTCTGCGGCCGCTGCTCGAGCAGCCCGAGATCGAGCTCGCCGAGTTCGAGAAGACCGGCTGGATCCGCTGGTCCACCGACCTCGCCCGCATTCCCGCGGAGCACGGCGTGAACAACGTCTTTGCGGAGATCGGCTCGTCGTTCGCCAACTCCGCCGTGGCCAACCCGCGCTTCTGCGCCGCCTTCCTGGGCCAGCTCGTGAACGAGATGGGCGTGGAGCACGTTCTGTGGGGCACCGACTCGGTGTGGTATGGCAGCCCGCAGTGGCAGATCGAGGCGCTGCGCCGCCTCGAGATCCCCGAGGACATGGCCCGCAAGCACGGCTGGAAGACCCGGCTCGGCGGCCCGGACAGCGACATCAAGCGCCGCATCTTCGGCCTGAACGCCGCCGCGCTCTACGACGTCAAGCCCGACACGGCCTACGCCACGATCGACAACGACCACCTCACCGAGATGAAGGCCCGCTGGATCGCTGCCGGCGAGCAGCGCAGCAACCGCACCTACGGCTACGTGGCGCGCTGACCACTCCCCGGGGTCAGGTCTCTCTTTGCTGCAGAAGGTTCCGAGCTTCACCCGCTGGACATGCCGCGGCAACGTGGCGACATGTCACGCCCTCTTCGAATCGAGTTTCCTGGCGCCGTCTACCACGTCACATCGCGGGGCGACCGTAGAGAACCCATCTTCGCCGACGACGAGGACCGCCGTCGCCTGATCGCCATCGTCGCAGAAACCCTGTCGTGGGCCGATGCGCGGATGCTGGCGTACTGCCTGATGGGAAATCACTACCACTTCGTGATCTGCACGCACCGTCCCAACCTGTCCCGGACCATGCGCCAGATCAACGGACGGTACTCGCAAGCGTTCAACCATCGCCACGGGCTTTCCGGGCACGTATTCCAGGGCCGTTTTCACTCCGTGATCGTCGACAGGGACAGCTACCTGCTGGAGGTCTGCCGATACGTGGAGTTGAACCCTGTCCGCGCCAAACTCGCGGCGGCCCCCGCTGACTGGCCGTGGTCGAGCTATCTAGCCCATTCCGGGCGGGCGCCATCGCCAGGATGGCTCGATACGACTGAGGTCCTGTGCTTGCTCCACGGGCGACCGATCGCCTGCGCGGCAGAGTTCCGTGCAGCCGCAGCCCGCTATGCGGACTTCGTGGCCTCGGCCTCCGGACCGTCGATCTGGGAGACCGGTCTTCGACGCCAGATCTACCTCGGAGACGACGACTTCATCGTCGATACGATCGCGCGGGCGACCCAGGCAAGGCTCGCGGCGATCGAGATTCCCCAGGGACAGCGGGCCGCCCCGCTTCGCGTCCAGGACTGGCTCGTCCGGGCCACGAGCCAGGAAGAGGCCTTCTTGCTGGCGCATCGCGAAGGCGGTCTTTCCATGACCCAGATCAGCCGCGAATCCGGCCTGTCTCGTGCAACCGTGGCACGACGCATCCAGCGTGCCCGATTGCGCGATGAGAGACCTGACCCCGGGAAAGGTGAGCGATGAGAGACCTGACCCCCGATCGGTCGACCCCCAATCGCTTCAGCGGTGCGTGGCGGGCTTCAGGTGACCGTAGCGCGCCACGCGGATGTCGGCCTGGGCCTTGTGGCCGGCGAAGCCCTCGATGGCGCACAGCCGCGAGCAGTACTCGCCCACCATGGCCGAGGCCTCGGGCCTGACCTTCTGGTAGGTGCAGGTCTTGATGAACTTGCCCACCCACAGCCCGCCCGTGTAGCGCGCCGCCTTGCGGGTCGGAAGCGTGTGGTTGGTGCCGATCACCTTGTCGCCGTAGCTCACGTTGGTCTCGGGACCGAGGAACAGCGCGCCGTAGTTGGTCATGCGCTGCAGGAAGTAGTCGGGGTCGCGGGTCATCACCTGCACGTGCTCGGAGGCGATGCGATCGGCCTCTCCCACCATCTCGTCGACCGTGTCGCACACGATCACCTGGCCGTAGTCGCGCCACGCCTGTCCGGCGATGCCCGCGGTGGGCAGGGTCTTCAGCTGCACCTCGATCTGCGCCAGCGTGTCGCGCGCCAGCTTCTCGGAGTTGGTGAGCAGGATGGCCGGCGAATTGGGTCCGTGCTCGGCCTGGCCCAGCAGGTCGGTGGCGCAGATCTCGCCGTCCACGCTGTCGTCGGCGATCACCAGCGTCTCGGTGGGCCCCGCGAACAGGTCGATGCCCACGCGCCCGGCGAGCTGGCGCTTGGCCTCGGCCACGAAGGCGTTGCCGGGCCCGGCCACCATGTCCACCGCGGAGATGCTCTCGGTGCCCACCGCCATGGCCGCGATGGCCTGCACCCCGCCCAGGCAGAAGATCTCGTCCGCGCCCGCCAGGTGCATGGCGGTGACGATGGCCGGCGCCGGCTTGCCCTGGAAGGGCGGCGCGCAGGCGATCACGCGCGGCACGCCCGCCACCTTGGCGGTGAGGATGGTCATGTGCGCCGAGGCCACCAGCGGGTACTTGCCGCCGGGCACGTAGCAGCCCACGGAGTTCACCGGGATGTTGCGGTGGCCCAGGATCACGCCCGGCAGCGTCTCCACCTCCACGTCGCGCAGTGCCTCGCGCTGGATCCTCGCGAAGTTGCGGATCTGCTCCTGGGCGAAGCGGATGTCCTCCACGTCGCGCGGATGCATGGCGGCGATGCAGGCCTCGATGTCCACCGGCGTGAGGCGGAAGTCGGCCGGCGACCACTTGTCGAACTTCTCGGAGTACTCGCGCACCGCCGCGTCGCCGCGTTTCTCCACGTCGGCGATGATCGCCTCCACCGTGGCCCGCACCTTCGCCTGTTCGGCGGCATCGTCGGCCGCGCTGATGCCCGTCTTCAGGAATTTCACCATCTAGTCTTCTCCTCGATTGCCGCTCGCAGGCGCTACTTCTTCGCCTTGCGCACCGGCTGGAAACTGGCGTCGGCCGAGCCCTTGCCCGGCACCTCGATGGACAGTTCGACGCGCGTGCCGCGCGTGGCCTTGAACGCGCCGCTGCCCTTCATCACGTTGGCGCCGGCGGGTGCCAGGGGCACCTCCACCACGTCCTTGCCCGAGGAAACCCTCGCCACCGCCTTCGCGCCGTCGGTGGCGATGGCGTCGTTGCCGTGGTCGGCCACGTACACCGTGATGGCGCCGCCCTTGACCACCATCTCCAGGTGGAAGGGCCCCGCCATGCGCATCTGCCCGCCGTGGGGTGTGCGGATGGAGTCGAAGTACTCGTCGCTGTGGGCGTGGGCGCCGCCGGCAAGGGCGAGGCCGGCGGCCAGCAGGATGGCCTGCAGGCGCATGGGGGCTCCTCCGTTGGTCGTTGTCATGTCCCGGTGCCGCAGCCCCGGAAGGGACGGGAGTG
>CAZXJW010000085.1:0-11421 GCA_964641005.1 uncultured Rhodocyclaceae bacterium | reverse complement strand
ATCGCTTCCGGCGCTGGCGGCTCGCCGGCGGCTGCCACGGGCAGGGCCTCCGCGGTGCGCAGGGGAGCCGAACCCGCGGCGGCCGTCTCCTCGCCGCGCAGCGGCGGACGCGTCGCCGTGCCGGTGGCTGCGTCCAGCGCCGACCAGGACCGGGCCTCAATGGGCTGGGAAACATAGGTGGCGGCAGTCACGCGCGGGGGCAGCGGCTCGACGGGCGGGGTGTCACGGCGTTGGGACGGGGTGTCGCGGCGGGCGACGGCGGACTGCGCGCCGTTCCAGGCTGCGCCGGCACTGCGCGGTTCGGGGCCGGCGGCGGCACTGCGCTCGGTCGTGGCCGACCATGTGCCCTGACGTCGGCGCTCCGACTCGGTGGACAGGGGAATGGAGACGGTCACCACATCGGCCGGAGGACGCGCTGCCGTCGATGCGGGCGAGGGAGTGCCCGGCACGGGCGGCGGCAGGGTCACCGAGACCCGCGGCACGTCGCTGGGCGGAAGACTGACCTCGGCCACGCGCACCGGGGCGGGGGTGACGGCACCATGGGCCAGGGGAGGGGTGCGGCGGACTTCGGCTTCCGGCGAGGCGGGCGATTCCCGGGTCATTGCCGGTGGCGGAGGCGCCACCGAGGTGGCGCGGGGCCCGGACGAGACGGCACACGCCTGGTTGACCACCCCGAGGACGATGCACGCGACGCCGAGCTTGACGGAGTTCCGGACCATTCGATATAGATCGCAAATCGCTTGAAATAGCGTATACAGGCCTTTGATTTCCGTCAACAATTTTCCTCCCAACCGGGGCCGCACGTGGCGGCCTCCACACTGGTGTCCGGGGTATTCCGGGCGACCCTGGGAAAGCGGTCGGACAGGCAAGGTTATCGGCAGGCGCCCGGCAGGCTTGATGAAGCAAGCTCCCGGCCACTCGGACAAGCGCCGGTCAGAATTGGTTTTTCCAATCGCGCAAGGTCGCGAGCACGGCCACCTCGTCGGCCAGGGCATGCCCGGCGCGGCGCTCCGCGGCGGCCCGCACCTCCGGCACGCCGGTGCGAAGGAAGGGATTGGCAAGGCGTTCGTCGCCCATGCGCGAGGGCAGCGACGGACGGCCTTGCCCGAGCAGTGCGTCCACCCGGTCACGCAGTTCGGCCAGCACGGGGTTGCCGGGTTCCACCGCCAGCGCGAAGCGGATGTTGGCGGCCGTGTACTCGTGGCCGCAGAACACCCGGGTGTCCTCCGGCAGCGCCGCGAGCTTCGCGAGCGAAGCGTGCATCTGCGCCGGCGTGCCCTCGAACAGCCGCCCGCAGCCCATCGAGAACAGCGTGTCGCCGCAGAACAACAAGCCGTGGCCCGTGAAGGCGATGTGACCCGCCGTGTGGCCGGGGATGTCGATCACGTCGAAGGCGAGCCCGAGTTCGGGCACCGCGACGCGATCGCCGTCGCGCACGCGCACGCTGAGCGCGTCGATTTGCTCGGTCGCGGGCCCGATGACCGGTACGCTATACTCGGTCGCGAGTTGCGCGCACCCGCCCACGTGGTCCGCATGATGGTGGGTGCACAACACCGCGCACAGCCGCAGTCCTTGCGCGCGCAGGTAGTCCATCACCGGCGCGGCATCGCCTGGATCAACCACCGCTGCGTGCACGCCATCGCGCAGGCACCAGATGTAGTTGTCGCGGAACGCCCGCAGAGGAACGATTTCGGTCGCCATGGTTCGTCGAGTGTCGAGTGCAATCGATTCCCATGTCAATTGAAGCCGGTGCCGCCCAGCGCCTGGCCGACTGGTTCCGCACGCCGCTGGGCGGCTATCTCCTGCAGCGCGAGTTCACCTGGTTCGACGCCGAGGTGAGCGACGTGTTCGGCTTCAACGCCGTCCAGGTTGGCCTGCCCGAACTCGACTTCCTGCGCACCAACCGCATGCCCCTTCACGCCACGCTGGGCATGGACGGGCCGGTGCGGCTGCGTGCCGATGCCTGCGAGATGCCGCTGGCCACGGGCAGCGTCGACCTGGTGGTGCTGCCGCACACCCTGGAATTCAGCCACAACCCGCACCAGCTGCTGCGCGAGGTGCAGCGGGTGCTGCGCCCCGAGGGGCGGGTGGTGCTGTCGGGCTTCAATCCCTGGAGCCTTTGGGGTGCCACGCGCATGGCGCGCGGCCGCGGCGGCGAGTATCCGTGGTGCGGCCAGTTCGTGGGCCTGTCGCGCATCAAGGACTGGCTCGCGCTGCTGGGGTTCGAGGTCCAGGCCGGCCGCATGACCGCCTACGTGCCGCCCTGCCGCGGCGAGCGCTGGCTGGCGCGCTGGAGCTTCATGGAGTCCGCGGGCGACCGCTGGTGGCCCTTCGCCGGCGGCGTCTATTTCCTGCACGGCGTGAAGCGCGTGAGCGGTGTGCGACTCATCACGCCGCGCTGGCGCATGGCGCCCTCGCGCCGGCGCCTGCTCTCGCCCGTCCCGCAGCGAATCGCCCAGCGCGACGGCACCTGCCACCGCGACACCGACGGAGACTGAACACGATGGTCGAGGCATTCACGGACGGGGCCTGCAAGGGCAATCCCGGCCCGGGAGGATGGGGCGTGCTGCTGCGCGACGCCGCGGGCGAGCGCGAGCTCTTCGGCGGCGAGCCCCGGACCACCAACAACCGCATGGAGATGATGGCCGTGATCCAGGCGCTCGCGGCGCTGCCCGAGGGTTCGCCCGTGCGGCTGCACACCGACTCCCAGTACGTGCAGAAGGGCATCACCGAGTGGATCCATGCGTGGAAGCGGCGCGGCTGGAAGACCTCCGACAACAAGCCCGTGAAGAACGTCGACCTCTGGCAGCAGATGGACGGGCTGGCCGCGAAGCACCGCGTGGAGTGGGTCTGGGTGAAGGGCCATGCGGGCCATGACGGCAACGAGCGCGCCGACCGGCTCGCCAACCGCGGCGTGACCGCGGCGGTGCGGAGCTAGGCGGCGTGCGCCAGGTCGTCCTCGACACCGAGACCACCGGCCTCGACCCGGCGCTCGGGCACCGCGTCATCGAGCTGGCCTGCGTGGAAATGGTGAACCGCCGCCTCACCGGCCGCACCTTCCACCGCTACGTGAATCCCCAGCGCCCGAGCGATCCCGGGGCACTGGACGTGCACGGCCTCACCGAGGAATTCCTGTCGGACAAGCCGCTGTTCCGCGACGTGGCGGACGAGTTCCTCGAGTTCGTGCGCGACGCCGAGCTGGTGATCCACAACGCGCCCTTCGACGTGGCCTTCCTCGATGCCGAGCTGCGCCGGCTCGACCTGCCCGCACTGGGCAGTCACGCCAGCGGCGTCCTCGACACCCTGCGCCTCGCCAGGGAACTCCACCCGGGCAAGCGCAACAGCCTGGATGCCCTGTGCGAGCGCTACGGCGTGGACAACTCCGCGCGCACCCTGCACGGCGCGCTGCTCGACGCGCGCCTGCTGGCCGAGGCCTACCTCGCCATGACCCGCGGCCAGGAGAGCCTGGTGATGGACCTCGACGAGGAGGGTTCGCGCCTGGCCGCCCTGCAGGCCCATGCGGGTCCGCTCGACCTGGTGGTGGTGCGCGCCACCGATGCCGAGCGCGACGCGCACGCCCGCTACCTCGAGGACCTCGACAAGGCGTCGAAGGGCAAGTGCGTGTGGAAGGCGTTGCCGGACGCCGCGCCTCCCACCACCGTCAACTGACGGTTCGCCCTTCCGCGAAGGGGGAGAGCGCGCGGCGGGGTGTCCGGGTCACGGCATCACGCGCACGGCGTCCACCAGTTCCAGCGTGTATGCCTTCTTCCAGTCGGTGCCCGGCTTCGCCAGACCGGCACCGGACATGAAGTCCCAGGTCTGCTTCCAGCGCGCATCGGTCATGGAGAGGATGCCGCGTGCGGCCGCATCGCCGCCGCTGACCAGGCCGTACTGCTTCATGCGCGACACGCCGAAGGCGAGCATGGCCTCGTCCATCTCGGGGTTGGCCTTGCGCACCAGCGCGTTGCCCGGCGCGGGATTGGCGAGATAGCTTTTCCAGCCCTCTGCCGTGGCGCGCAGGAAGCGCGTCAGGGCGTCCCGGCGCTTCTCCAGCACCGCGCGCGTGGTGACGATGGTCTGGGCATAGGGTGGGTAGCCCAGGTCGGCCAGCAGGAACACCACCGGCTTGACGCCGCCGCGCTCGATGGCGAAGGGCTCGGAAGTCGCGTAGCCCTGCTGCGCCACGTTGCGGTCCACGAGGAACTGCTGGACGCTGAAGGCGTAGGGCCGCTTCTGGGCATCGGTGAAGCCGTAGCGGCCCTTGAGCCACGGCCAGAAGGTGGTCTCGCTCGCCTGGCCGATGAGCAGCGTGCGGGTCTTGAGGTCCTCGATGCGCTTGACGTCCGGGTGCGCGATCAGCGCCGCCGGGTCCTTCTGGAAGGTGGCGCCGATGGTGACCACGGGCAGCCCGTTCTCCACGGCTGCGATGGTCTGCAGGTCGTAGCCCATCACCGCGTCGGCGCGGCCGGCGAGCAGCAGCTGCATCACGTTCACCTGGGGACCGCCCATGCGGATCTCGGCGTCGAGTCCGTGCCTGCGATAGGTGCCCTCGGCCAGCGCCTGGTAGAAGCCACCGTGCTCGGCCTGGGCGAGCCAGTTGGTGATGAAGACGAACTTCTCGGGCGCCTGGGCGTGTGCGGTGCCGGCGGCGGCGAGCGCGGCGGCGAGCGCGAGAAAGGCCCTGCGGGCAACAGAGGATCGGGTCATGGCGGGTCTCCGGAAGGACCGCCCGATTCTAGGACAGCGGGGTGCGGTGCCGGCCCGCGGGGATCAGTTTCGCGCGCTGTCGTGCCAGCGCCGCAGCGCCAGCCACGCCGCCAGGCTCACCAGTCCGTACAGCGCCACCCCCGTGAGGGTGATGAGCGCCAGCGCCGCGAACAGCCGCGGGATGTTGAGCTGCAGCCCCGCCATCAGGATCTGGTAGGCCAGCCCCGAGGCCGTGCCGCCCGTGCCGGCCACGAACTCGGCCACCACCGCGCCGATCAGGGCCAGTCCGCTGGACACCCGCAGGCCCGCGAAGAAGTAGGGCAGCGCCGCGGGAACCCGCAGCCGCGCGAGCACCTGCCAGCGCGTGGCGCCGTGCAGGCGGAACAGGTCGAGCAGGCCCGGGTCCACGCTCTTCAGTCCCAGCGTGGTGTTGGAAACCATGGGAAACAGCGCCACGATGGTGGCGCAGATCACCAGCGCCGGCAGCGGTTCGCGCACCCAGATGATGATCAGCGGCGCGATGGCCACGATGGGCGTCACCTGCAGCAGCACCGCGTAGGGCAGCAGGCTCGCCTCGATGGCGCGGCTCTGCACGAACAGGAAGGCCAGCAGCACGCCCAGCACCACGGCGCCGGCGAGCGCCGCCAGCGCGATGGCCAGGGTGACGCCCAGCGAACCGAGCAGCAGCGGCGCGTCCTGCACAAGCGTCCGCGCCACGAGCCAGGGGCCGGGCACGAGCCAGGGCGGGACGTCGAACAGGCTCACGGCAGCCTGCCAGAGGGCGAGGAAGGCGAGGCCCACCAGCACGGGCGCGGCGAGGGCGACGCGTCCCGAGGGCTGTTTCGTCACGTGGCCCCCGCACGGGTCATCTCGTCCTGCAGGCGCGCGCAAAGCTGCGCGAAGCGCGCGCTCACGCGGAAGCCGTCCTCGCGCGGATGCGGCTCGTCCACCACCAGCTCGGCGGCGATGCGCCCCGGGCGCGGCGACATCACCAGCACGCGGGTGGACAGGAACACCGCCTCGTAGAGGCTGTGGGTGACGAACAGCACCCCGAGGCCCTGCGACTGCCAGAGGGAGAGCAGTTCGCGGTCCAGGCGCGCGCGCGTGATCTCGTCCAGCGCACCGAAGGGCTCGTCCATGAGCAGCAGCGCGGGACGGGTCACCAGCGCCCGGGCGATGGAGGCGCGCATCTGCATGCCGCCGGAGAGTTCGCGCGGGAGGGCCTCTGCGAACTCGGACAGCCCGACGGTGCGCAGCGCTTGCGCCACGCGGGTCTCGGCCTCGGCCCCGCTGATGCCCTCCAGGTCGAGGGGCAGGCGCACGTTGCGCGCCACGTCGGCCCAGGGCATGAGCGTGGGGCTCTGGAAGACGCACGCGAGCCGCGCATCCGGTGCGCGGCGCACTTCCCCGGTGGTCGGTTGCAGGAGGCCCGCGCCGATACGGAGCAGCGTGCTCTTGCCGCAGCCCGATGGACCGATCAGGGAGACGAACTCACCGGCCGCCACCGAGAGCGTGGCGGGTTCGAGGGCCCGCACGCCACCGGGGTAGGTGAGGGCCGCACCGGAGAGTGCGAGCAGCGGCGCCTGGCCTTTGGCGGTGGAAGTCACGGAACCGGATTCTAGACGGCCGCGCCGGCACCGAGCGCGCAATCCGGATGACACGTCCGAGAGCCAACATCCGTACGTCGCTGCCGCGTGCCAGGCGGTCCGCGGCACCACGCCCCCGCGCCCGCGGGGCGGCCGCTCAGATGCTCAGGTCGAGCAGGTTGTAGTCCCTGAGGCTCGCCTTCGCCTCGGCATCCCACCGAAATGTCCTGCCCGCATGGGGCTGGTAGACGAAGGGCTTCTCGTCCGGGAAGCGGCGGCTGCGCGCGTCGATGGCGTAGCCGATGGCACGGCTGCGCAGCTCGATGCGGTCGGCGTCGTAGATGGCCGGCGCGTTGTGCAGGCCGCCGCCGCGCACGCCCAGCACGGAGCGGCGGCGATGGAATCCGAGGTTCACCGTGACGCGCCAGTCCCGGCTGGTGTTGGCGAAGGAGCCGTGCACCGCCTGGCGGTTGGTGATGGCCACGTCGCCCGGCTTGCAGACGATGGGCACGGCATCGGGCAGCCGTTCCGTGCCCGCGGCCGCCACCATGGCGCGGATGTCGGCCTTGCCGCGCTTGTGGGAGCCGGGCACCACCCACACGCCGTTGGCGGCGGTGCTGCCATAGAGCTGGCCCATGAAGTTGAAGCCGTGGGAGCCCTCGTCCCAGTCGGGACTGTCCCAGTGGGTGATGCCGTCCTGATGCCACGACACCGATGCGCCGCGGCCGGGCTCCTTGATGAAGAAGCCCTCGTTGAAGGGCGCGAAGTCATCGCCGTTGACGGCGGCTGCGACGGCGAGCAGGTCGGGATGCCCGTAGGCGCGCAGCGCCGCTTCGGAGAACTGCAGCGCACCGAGGATGAGGTAGACCACCTCTTTCGGGGCATCCGCCGCGGCCTTCGGCTCGAACATCTTCACCGGGTGACGTCCGCCCGCGATCTCGGTGCCGCCCCATGGGTCGCCCAGCGGCCGGGACCAGAACAGCGTGGTGCCCTCGAGATCGGCGCCGAGGGCAGGGCGGCCCTTGCGGTCCACCGGCGAGCCGCGCTCGGCGGGAAGGCGGTCGAGGATGTGGTGGATGTCCGCCTCGAGCTCGGCAAGTTCCTCGGGGCGGAACACACCCTCGAACACGTAGAAGCCGTGGCGCCAGTAGGCGTCGAGGATGTCGGGGTGGACGCGGCCGTCGGGGCCGTAGCGGATGGGGCCGCGATTGCCCAGGGCGTAGGCACGCTGCTCGCCTTGCGCGCAGTACGCGCGCATGGCCGCTTCCTCGGGGCCGTAGTCGACGGCAGCCATGTCTTCGGTCTTGCCCATCTGCGTTTCCTCCCGTCGGCGGGGACGTGGCGCATCCCGTCCGCGTTCCACGGACGGAGCGGCCCGGGGCCCTCGTTGTGGAGGGGATTGTCGCAGATCGGAATCACGGCGCGGTCGGGGCGGCCGCGTGCCCGGTGAGAGCGGGCGGAAGTGGTGGGCGGTACTGGGATCGAACCAGTGACCCCTGCCGTGTGAAGGAAGGGGTCCTGGACATTCAAAGACCTTAGCGGACGTAAACATCAGAAGTAAAAGATCCTGTGGAGTCCAAGGAAATCCGTTAAGATTTGCCCCACTTCTGCCCCACCTAGTAGATGCGAGGCAAGCATGGCCACAACCATCAGCACAGTCGCAGCGCGCGAGAGGCTCAAGGTCAGGCGCGAGCCGTACTGGTCGCGTATCACGTCCGGTTGTCAGCTCGGATACCGCAAGATGAGCGCTTCCACACCAGGCACCTGGATCGCGAAGTACAGGGACTCCGAAACGGGCCACCGCGGCAAACGCAGCCTCGGAGACTTCGCCGAACTGACGCCAGCGCTGCGATACGATGCCGCTAAGCGGGCCGCCGAAGAGTGGTTTGCTCACCTCGGCAAGGGCGGCCGTGCGGAGACGGTGACCGTCAAGGCAGCGTGCAAGAACTACGTGAAGCACGTACGGGAAACGCGCGGCGACAGGCCGGCAGACGATCTGGAGATGCGGTTCAAGCGATGGGTCGACGAGGACACTCTCGCCGGCGTCGAGTTGGGGAAGCTCACTAAGCCAAGGGTTGAAGCGTGGCGCAAGACGCTTGCAAAGACTCCGGTCGTTGTCAACCGAGACAAGAGGATCGAGCCTGTTACCCGTCCACGTGCAGCGTCGAGTGTCAATCGCGACATCAGCGCCTTGCGCGCGGCACTGAACTACGCCCACGACGCGGGCCATGTCACCTCCGATATGGCATGGCGGGTGGCCCTTCGGCCGACGAAGAATGCCGATGGTCGGCGCGACATATACCTCGACCGGGCGGAGCGGAAGGCCCTCGCTTCGAAGGCTGCCCCCGACCTTGCTCTGCTGCTGCGCGGCCTGTCGCTCGTGCCACTGCGGCCCGGGGCCTTAGCTGCTCTGACAGCTGCTAGTTTCGACAAGCGTCTCGGCGTGCTGACCATTGGGAAAGACAAGGCCGGGAAGGACCGCCGCATCAAGCTTCCAGAGGCCACGGCGGCGTTCTTTGCAGAGCGAGCCAAGGACAAGCTGCCGACGGCACCACTGTTCGCGCAAGATGCCGGCAAGGCCTGGAACAAGGACGACTGGAAGCGACCGATCAAGGACGCAGCGGCCAGCGCCGCACTTCCGCCAGAGACAACGGCCTATGCGTTACGTCACAGTGTCATCACCGACCTCGTGACTGGTGGCTTAGATCTATTGACCGTGGCGCAGCTTTCTGGAACGAGCGTCGTGATGATTGAGCGTCACTACGGGCATCTGCGAGCAGACCATGCGGCGGCGGCTCTCTCAACACTCGCACTCTGAAGGATGTAGGCACATTGATCCGCCTCTGCGAGAAACCCGCTTGACTGCGCAACGATCTCGCTGACCTTGCGCAGTTCGCGCACTTCGCACTTGAGTTCCGTCATCCAGGAAGCCTCAACGGTGGTCAGTCGTCTGCGCTGCCCGGGGCGATTCAGACATACGGTTCGCGGCGGGCCTCGTTGCTCGAATCGGTGAGCTATCCGTAACCCCCTATCCGGTAGCGTCTTTCCCTAGGGAGGGTCTGAACAAGCCCCCGATCCGTCCTTTGTTTTCATGCGATCCCTTGCCTCGTTCCGTCTTCTTCGCTGGTCCGCTCCCGCCGGAGGGAATGCAAGTCGGGCGTCCAGGGCCATCCAATCTGGGGTGAGGTGCAGGTAACGCCCGCCGTTCCGCCTATTGCGACCGCCTCCCGCGCAGCAACAGGTACGCCGCCGGCACCACCAGCATCGACAGCAGGGGTGCGGTGATCATGCCTCCCACCATGGGTGCCGCGATGCGTTGCATGACCTCGGATCCCGTTCCGGTGCCCCACATGATGGGGAACAGGCCGGCGAGGATGACGGCCACGGTCATCGCCTTCGGCCGCACGCGCAGCACTGCGCCTTCACGAATGGCCTCCAGCAGGTCGGCGACGCTGGTCCTGCCTTGCTCGATGCGCGCATCCCAGGCGTGCTTCAGGTACAGGAGCATGATCACGCCGAACTCTGCCGACACAGCAGCCAGGGCGATGAAGCCCACCGCGCCGGCGATCGAGAGGTTGTAATCGAGCAGCCAGAGCAGCCAGATGCCCCCGACCAGTGCGAACGGAAGTGTCGCCATGATCAGCAGTGCCTCGTCGAAGCGCTTGAACGTGAGGTACAGCAGCACGAAGATGATGAGCAGCGTGAACGGCACCACCACCTTGAGCTTAGCGGTCGCGCGCTCGAGGAATTCGAACTGGCCGGACCAGGAGATCGAGTAGCCCGGCGGCAACGGCACTTTCTCGCCGACTGCGCGTTGCATCGCCTGCACCGCCGACTTGAGATCACGACCGCGAATGTCGACGTACACCCAGCCCGACAACCGGGCGTTTTCGCTGCGGAGCATCGGTGGACCGTCCGCGATGTGCAGGTCGGCCACGTCGGACAGAACGATGCGTGCGCCGCGTTCGGTGACGATGGGTAATGCCCGCAGCTTGGCGAGCGAATCCCGGATTTCCCTCGGATAGCGCATGTTGATCGGGAAGCGTTGCAGGCCCTCGACCGTTTCGCCGATGTTCTCGCCGCCCACCGCCGAGGTGATGACCGATTGGACGTCGGCGATGTTCATGCCGAAGCGCGCGGCGGCATCGCGGCGGATGTCGACGTCCACGTAGCGCCCGCCGGTCAGGCGTTCGGCGAGAGCGCTGGTGACGCCGGGTACGCCCTTCAGCGCGCGCTCGATCTCGCCGGTGAGGCGGTCGATCGTGGCCAGATCGGTGCCGGCGACCTTCACGCCCACCGGGCTCTTGATGCCGGTGGCCAGCATGTCGATGCGGTTGCGGATGGGTGGTACCCAGATGTTCGCGAGGCCCGGCACCTTGACGATGCGGTCGAGCTCCTCCACGAGCTGGTCCTGCGTGAGACCCGGTCGCCACTGACTGCGCGGCTTGAACTGGATCGTCGTCTCGAACATCTCGAGCGGTGCGGGATCGGTGGCCGTCTCCGCCCGTCCTGCCTTCCCGAAGACGCTCGCCACTTCGGGCACGGTCTTGATCAGGCGGTCGGTCTGCTGCAGCAATTCGGACGCCTTCCCGGCCGAAAGACCCGGGAGCGCGGAAGGCATGTACAGCAGGTCGCCTTCGTCGAGCTTCGGCATGAATTCGCCGCCGATGTGCCGCAGCGGCCACAGGCTCGCGATCAGGGCTACGGCCGCGACCGCGAGCGTGAGCTTCGGCGCTCGCAGTACCGCATCGAGCAGCGGCCGGTAGAGTGCGATCAGGAGGCGGTTGAGAGGATTGGTCTTCTCGTCGGGGATGCGCCCGCGGATCAGATAACCCATCAGCACCGGGATCAGCGTCACGGACAAGCCCGCGGCAGCCGCCATTGCATAGGTCTTGGTGAACGCCAGGGGCGAGAACAACCTGCCCTCCTGTGCTTCCAGCGTGAACACCGGGATGAACGAGAGCGTGATGATCAGCAGGGAGAAGAACAGCGCCGGTCCGACCTCGGCGGCCGAGTCGCCGATCACTTTCCAGCGCGCGGCGCCATCGAGCTGCTGCCCCGGGTTTTCATGACTCCAGCGCTCGAGGTGCTTGTGCGCGTTCTCGATCATCACGACGGCCGCGTCCAC
>CAZXJW010000084.1:0-11611 GCA_964641005.1 uncultured Rhodocyclaceae bacterium | reverse complement strand
GCAAGCTGGTGTACTACTGGCGTCGCATGCCCGACGGCCGGCTGCTGTTCGGCGGGCGCGCCGGCGTGCGCGACACCGAGGCCTCGCTGCGCGAGCGCCGCCGCGCCCTCGAGGAGGCCATCGCCGTGAAGTGGCCGGCGCTGCGCGGCGTGGGCAGCGAGCACTTCTGGCATGGCAACGTGTGCCTGTCCTACGACCTCACGCCGCACGTGAACACGGTGGAGGGTGATCCCACCGTGGCCTACGCCATGGCCTACCTCGGCAGCGGCGTGGCGCTCGCGACCCACGGCGGCGGGCTGGCCGCCGACCTGGTGATGGGGGCGCCGTTGGCGCGCGACACGCCGGTCACGGGTGCCGGCCTGGTGCGCTTCCCGCTGCCCTTCCTGCGCCGCGCCTATCTCGCCGGCGCCTACCTGGCGTACGGCCTGCAGGACCGGGGTGCCTGACGCCGTCCCGCCGGCCCGGTCCGGGACGCCCGGCGGCGCCATCGGCCTGCGGGGCGCACGCCGCGTCCGCACGGCGAGGCGCGTGGAACCAATGACAGGGGCATCGGGTCTCTGCGGCCGGCGGACGGCGAATCCTCCCGTCCCCTTCGATACGAGGGACTCTTGCGCATGAACCCCACTCCTCGCGCTTCGCTGCTGCGCCGGTTTCGCAGCGCCTTCGGCCGGAGCCTCGCCGGCGAACACGCACCACCGGCCCGCGTGCGCCCCGCCGGCAGGCCCGTCGACCTCGGCCGGCGCCAGGTGCTCGGCGGCGGCACGGCCCTGGCCCTGATGGCCGGTGCGGAGGCGGGCGCCGTGCAGCGGTCCGCGGGCGGGTCGCGCGTGGCCGTGGTGGGCGGCGGACTCGCCGGGCTGACCGCGGCGTACGAGCTCTCCCGTGCCGGCATCGATGCGGAGGTCTTCGAGGCCTCGGCGCGGCTCGGGGGGCGCTGCCACTC
Organism: uncultured Rhodocyclaceae bacterium; assembly: GCA_964641005.1. Lineage (GTDB taxonomy): Bacteria > Pseudomonadota > Gammaproteobacteria > Burkholderiales. Next base: position 10,668 of record CAZXJW010000084.1, on the reverse strand, counting down.
CGACCGCGAGACCTTCGCGGACGGGCAGGTCGTGGAGCGGGGCGGCGAACTGATGGACACGGAGCATCGCCACATCCGCCAGCTCGCACGGCGCCTCGGGCTGACGCTGGACGACGTGCGGGAGGCGGAGCAGGAGGGCACCGACGACTGGGTCCTGTTCGATGGCGCGCGCTATTCCACGGCGGAGGCGGTGCGCGACTTCAGGCCGGTGTATCCGGTGGTGATGCGGCAGGCCCGGGCCATCGGCGACCCCACGTATCGCCGCGCCAGCCCGCTGGCGCGCGAACTCGACGCCCTCAGCGTCACGCAGTGGGTCGATCGCCACGTGCCCGGCGGCGCCGGTTCGCGGCTGGGGCGGTACATTCGCGGCGCGCTCGAGGAGAACTACGCCATCGAGGCCGACGATCTCTCGGCGCTGATCGTGGTGGCCATGCTCGCCACCTCCACGCGCACGGAGCTCGACGCCTACGGCGGATCGGACCAGCGCTACCACGTGCGCGAGGGCAACGACGCCATCGCCACGCGGCTCGCCGCGGCCTTGCGCAGGCCCGTGCGCCTGGAAAGTCCGCTGGAGGCGCTGGTGCTGCGCAAGGACGGACGATGCGAGGTCACGGTCGGCGGCGCCGCGGGCGCCGTCACCGAGGTCTTCGACCGCGTGATCCTGGCGCTGCCGTTCTCCAACCTGCGGCAGGTGGACATCGGCCGTGCCGGGTTTCGCGAGCGCAAGCTGCGCGCGATCCGGGAGCTGCCCATGGGAGCGGCGTCCAAGCTGCAGTTGCAGTTCGACGGGCGCCCCTGGCTCGGGCTGGGCAGCACCGGCTACGTGATGCTGGACGCCGTGCGCAGCACCTGGGACGCCAGCCGCGCCCACGCCGGCGCGGCTGGCGTCCTCACGGTGTGGACGAGCGGACGGCGTGCCGAGGCCGTGGCCGCGGGCAGCGACACGGACGAGGCCCGGCGGGCGCTCGCGGAGGTGGAGCCGGTCCTGCCGGGGATCACCCGGGCCTGGAACGGCCGCGTCCGGCGCACCGTCTGGGGCCGTGCATCGTCGCCCGGCGGTGCCTACGCCTACTACCCGCCCGGCTACATGACCTCGCTGTTCGGCATCGAGTGGGAGCGCGAGGGACCGGTGCACTTCGCGGGGGAGCACACCTCGCGCGAGGCGCAGGGCTTCCTGGAGGGTGCCGTGGAGAGCGGGCGGCGCGCGGCGCGCGAGGTCCTGGCCGCGAGCCGGCGCGCATGAGCACCGCCACGCGCTGCGACGGCAAGCCCGCGCCGCGATGAGCCTCGACGCCCCGGTGGCGGGACTCGTGCCGGAGCCGGTGCGTCGTGCCGAGCCAGTGGTGTGGCACAACCTCCACTGGCGTCCCGCGGCGCAGGCACTCGCCACGACCGAGGTGGGCGCGGCCGAGATCGCCGGCGCGCAGGCGCTGTGGACACGCGCCGCGCCGCTGCTGGCACGGCTGTTTCCCGAGTTGCAGGCGAGCCACGGCCGCATCGCCTCGCCGCTGCTGCCGCTCCCCGAGGCACTGTCGCCGCTGCTGGGCCTTCGGCCGCCAGCCCGCGCCTTCGTGAAGGCCGACCACGCGCTGCCGGTGACAGGCTGCATCAAGGCGCGTGGCGGCGTGTTCGAGGTGCTCTGGCATGCCTTCGAGGTGGCACGGTCGCTGGGCTTCGGGGACGGTGACGCCGCCCGGCTGGCCGAGGCGCCGTGGCCGGAGCGCTTCTCGCGTCACACCATCCTCGTGGGCAGCACCGGCAACCTCGGGTTCAGCGTCGGGGTGGCCGCGCGCGCACTGGGCTTCCAGGCGGAGGTGCACATGTCCGCGGATGCCAAGGCGTGGAAGAAGGCGCGCCTGCGCCGCCTGGGCGTGCGCGTGGTGGAGCACGCCGGCGACTATGGCGCGGCCGTGGCGTCGGCGCGCCGCGCCGCGGCGCAGACGCCGGGGTGCCACTTCGTGGACGACGAGGCTTCGCGCGTGCTGTTCGTGGGCTACGCCACCGCGGCCGCCGAGATCGCCGGCCAGCTGCAGGCGGCCGGCGTGACGGTGGACGACGCGCATCCCCTGCGCGTCTACCTTCCCTGCGGGGTGGGTGGCGCGCCGGGCGGCGTGACCACGGGCCTCAAGCACGTCTTCGGCGACGCGGTGCACTGCGTGTTCGTGGAGCCGGTGCAGTCGCCCGCGATGCTGGTGCAGCTCGCCGCGGGTCCCGGACGGGCCGTGTCGGTGTACGACGCCGGGCTCACCAACCGGACGGTGGCGGACGGTCTCGCGTGCGCCGCCGCCTCGCAGTTCTCGGCACGCGTGGTGGCGCCGCTGGTGGAGGCCGTGGTGACGGTGCGCGACGAGGACATGCTGCGCTGGGTGGGCGCGGCGTGGCGTGGCGCGGGGCTGCGGCTCGAGCCCTCGGCGGCCGCCGCCTTCGAGGCCTGCGCCTTCGCCGAACGCCAGGCCGCACTGCCGCCCGCGGCCACCCACGTGCTGTGGACCACCGGCGGGGCGCTGCTGCCCGACGACGTGTTCGAGTCGCTGCTCGCATCGTCCTCGCAGGTCTGAGCGGGGCGCGATCTCGCCTGGGGTCGAAGCCCGCCAGCGGGCCTGCCCGTGGACGGGCGCGTCCCGGGCGGGCAGACCTGCGACGGTGAGCCGGCGTCTCGATCGCTAGCTTCGCGCCCAGACCGCGATCTTGCGCGCCTGGCCGACCATGGTGGATGTGTCTCGAGCGATCGCGGCCCACTCGCGCGCGAGCGACTCCAGCTCCGCGGCGGTGACCAGGCCCGCCGCGATCATGGCCGGTGCCGCCTCGAGCACAGTGTACTCCCAGAAGCGCTTGGCCTCCCCGGTGGCGAGGACCGGCTGGTCGATGCGCACCTGCGGGTCGCGGAACCCGGCCTCGCGGAACAGGCGGTGCAGGCGCAGGCCCAGGCAGTAGTCCACGCCGCGCGAGCGTCCCACGGCGAGCATCAGCGCGCGCATCCGGTCGACGGCCGGCGAGGGCGGGTCGGCGAAGATGCTGCCCACGTCCACGTCGTCGCACAGCAGCGTGCCGCCGGGCCTGAGCAGCGCGCGCATCTCCCGCAACGCACGCCCGGGCTCGGCGAGATGGCACAGCAGGAAGCGGCAGTACACCAGGTCGAAGCTCGCGCGGGGCAGACCGGTGTCGCAGGCGTCGGCGTGATGGAACTCGAGGTGGGCGAACCCCTGGCGATCGGCGTCCCTGCGGGCCACCTCCAGCTGCGCCAGGCTCAGGTCCACCCCGGCGACGGCACCCTGGCTGCCGACCCGGGCGGCCATCCAGCGGGCCACCGTGCCCGTCCCGCAGCCGATGTCCGCGGCCCGCATGCCGGGTCCGAGGCCCAGCTCCGCCAGCAGCGTTTCCGTGCTCGCGCCGTAGACCTCGTGCAGCAGCCGGAGCCGTGCCGCCCCGGCGTCGCCCGTCACGAGGACGTAGTGGGCGCTGCCGTCCGTGGCCGCAGGTGCCGGTGTCTCGAGGTTCGATGCCGGAACATCCCGCACGGGTGGTCTCGTGGTGAAGTGGGGAGGGGCGCCAAGGGGCTCGGCGCGCAATGAAGTACTCTAACCCGGTTGCCACCGGGAACGTGTCTGATGAACGAGGAGAACGAAGCGCTCCGGCGCGATGCGGTGTTCCCGCCGGGCACCTGGCTCCTGGTACTCAACCCGGTGTCCGGGCGCGGTGCCGGCCTGCGGCACCGCCGCCGGATCGAGGCGGCGCTGCGATCCGAGGGCGTGGCGTTCCGCAGTGCCGTGAGCGAGTACGCCGGCCACACGGCGGTCCTCGTGGCCGAGGCCATCCGTGCGGGCTGCCGGCGGGTGGCGGTGGCCGGTGGCGACGGCAGCCTGAACGAGGCGGCCAACGGCATCCTCGGCCAGACGGCCGTGGCCTCGCACGAGATCCTGCTTGCCCTCGTTCCGGTGGGCACCGGGAACGACTGGGCGCGCATGCGGGCGATTCCGAACCGCTACCCTGCGGCGGCGGCGCTGATCGCCCGGGGACACGCGGTCCTGCAGGACGCGGGCGTCATCGAGTTCGCGGGCGGTGGCCGGCGGCACTTCGTCAACGTGGCGGGCGCGGGCTTCGACGCAGCCGTGCTGGAGAGGCTGCCGGCGCGGCGGTTCGGCAAGCTGTCCTACCTCATGGGCCTGGTGCGGGCGCTGGTGGCCTACCGGCCCACGGCGCTGCGCTGGCGGGCCGGTGGCACCGAGGACGGCGCCGAGGCCTTCCTGATGTTCGCGTGCATCGGACGTTACTGTGGCGGCGGCATGCTGGTCGCGCCGGGTGCGCGCGACGACGACGGCCTCCTGGAACTGGTGCTGGTGCGGCACATGTCGCGGCTGAAGGTGCTCCGGTCGCTGCCACGCCTGTTCGACGGCAGCATCTACGGGCATCCCCGGGTGTCGCACTGGAGCGTCCCGGCTGCGGAACTGATCGGTCCCGCCGGCACGTCCATCGAGGCGGACGGCGAAATCGTGGGACGCCTTCCCGCGACCGTGGGTCTGCGCCGTCATGCCCTGAGCGTCGTCGTCGCGCAGGTGCCGGGCGGATGAGGACGGACCCGGCCGCGCAGGTACCATTGGCCCAGGAGCACTCCGGATGATCTGGCAGACATTTCCCGACCTCGCGACCCTCGCGCGTACGCATGAGCACTCCGCCGTCGCGACGCTCGGAATCACCTTCACCGCCGTGGGCGATGACTTCCTGGAAGGCCGCATGCCGGTGGACGAACGCACCGTGCAGCCGATGGGCATCCTCCACGGAGGCGCTTCGGTGCTGCTGGCCGAGACGCTGGGCAGTTGCGCGGCGAGTCACTGCGTCGATCCCGTACGCGAGGCCTGCGTTGGCCTCGACATCAACGCGAACCACCTCAGGACGGTACGGTCGGGTGCCGTGACGGGGCGGGCGACGCCGATCCACGTGGGCCGCACGACGCAGGTCTGGGCGATCGACATCCGCGACGAGCAGGAACGTCGCGTGTGCGTCGCCCGGCTCACGATGGCGGTGATCGCGAAGGAGCGTGCGCCGTGAGCGGCGTGGTGATCATCGTCGGCGGCGGGATCGGGGGGCTGGCGGCCGCGCTGGCGCTGCACCGCGCCGGCGTGGCGGTGGAGGTCTTCGAGGCGGCGCGGGAGATCCGGCCCCTCGGCGTGGGCATCAACGTCCAGCCGCACGCCATCGCCATCCTCCACGAGCTCGGCCTGGCGCGGGCCCTCGAGGAGACGGGCATCCAGACCGCAGAGCTGCGCTACGTGAACAAGTTCGGGCAGCTCATCTGGCAGGAACCGCGTGGCGTTGCCGCGGGGTATGCGGTACCGCAGTACTCCATCCACCGCGGCGCGCTGCAGATGATCCTGCTCGATGCGGTGATGCAGGCGCTGCCGCCCGGGTCCGTCCACGTGGGGCACGAACTGACGGGCCTCGAGCAGGCGCCCGACGGCGTGCGTGCGCGCTTCGCCGATCGGCTGGGCCACGGCCGCGAGGTCACCGTCCAGGGCATCGCGCTGGTGGCCGCCGACGGGATCCACTCCTTCGTGCGCCGGCACTTCCACCCGGACGAGGGCGATCCGCGCTTCTCGGGGCGCATCCTGTGGCGCGCCATCACCGAGACCGGGCCGATGCTGGGTGGGCGGTCGATGGTGTGGGCGGGACACGACAGCCGGAAGTTCGTGTGCTACCCCATCTCCGAGCATGCACGGCGCGAGGGGCGCGCGGTTCTCAACTGGATCGCCGAACTGCGGGTCCCGCTGGACTCGACGCCCCCGCGCAGCGACTGGAACCGCCGGGTGGAGGCCGGGGTGTTCCGGGAGGCCTTCGCGTCGTGGGATTTCGGGTGGCTGAGCGTCCCTGGGCTCATCGACCGCGCCGAGGCGATCTACGAGTTCCCCATGGTGGACAGGGATCCGCTGCCGCAGTGGACCCGCGGCCGCGTGACCCTGCTCGGGGACGCGGCGCATCCCATGTACCCCGTGGGTTCCAATGGCGCGTCGCAGGCGATCCTCGACGCCGACGTCCTTGCATCCGCCTGGGGGAAGTCGGCATCGGTGGAGGAGGCGTTCGCAGCCTACGAGGCCGTGCGCCGGCCGGCCACCGCGGCGGTGGTGCTCGCCAATCGTCGCGGCGGGCCGGATCGCGTGCTGCAGCTCGCCGAGGAACGGGCGCCGGAAGGCTTCACGGACATCGAGACCGTGATTCCGCGGGTCGAGCTCGAGGCCATCGCGGACGGATACAAGCAGACCGCCGGCTTCGATCGCGAGGCCGTGAATCGCAGGGTGTCCGGCAGGGCGGCCTGAGGGCCGCCGCGCGTCACTCCACCGGGTAGCCGGCGGCGCTCAGCCTGTCGTAGAGCTCGTTCCGGCGCCCGATCACGTCCACTGGCCGGGTCTCGCGGTAGCGGCGGGCTTCCTCGGCGGTGTATGGCCGGAAGTCGGCGGGCAGGGAGGTGCCGGCGAATTCCCGCACCAGCCAGGTGGTGACGTTGGCGGCGCGCTCGTCGGTCAGGCCGGCGCCCAGCAGCCCCGGCACCTGCATCAGGAAGGCGCGCGATTCCGGCAGGCGCACGAAGTAGCCCACCTGGCCGGCGAACCTGGGGATGCCCTTCCAGGGCTTGCCTTCGCCGTCCTGGCCATGGCAACCCGAGCAGTGCAGGAGGTAGTCGGTGCGGGCGCGAGCGGCGGCCTTCGCGTCGTAATCTCCAGCGAGCACCGGGCTGGCGGCGGCCGTGAACAGCAGGGCGGGGATCAGGAACCTCATCCTCGGCTCCAGGCGCATCGGTGCGGCGGACGCGGCAGGGCGCCGCGCCGCCCGTGATTCCATCAGGCCTCGGCGACCCCGACGATCACCGACACCGTGCAGTGATACATGGTCTGCTTGTCGGCCATGCACCAGTTGATGTCGTTGTGCACGCCCATGCGGTAGGCGGGACGCTCGCGCTCGTTGAAGTTGCACAGGCAGCGGCCGCAGGCGACCTTGCCGCAGCAGTCGTTGTAGCTCACCAGGTAGTTGCGGCCGTCCTTGGGGTTGCGGCAGGTGCCCACCCAGGTGACCTTGGAGGACTCGGCGCCCGGCGGGCAGGAGGTGATGGAACCGCCGCAGCAGGTGCACAGGAAGCCGTCGAGCGCGCAGTTGCGCCAGTACTCGCAGGCGGTGGGATCCTGGGCCTTGGGCAGCGCGGCCTGCGCCTCGCCCACCGAGCGGTCGAAGGGCAGCATGGGCAGCATGGCGCCACCCACCATCAGCTTGCCGATGCGAGCGAGGGTGCCACGGCGCGAACTCAGCTGGGCAGCCTGGCGCACGCGGCGCTCGGCCATGCGGTCGATCCAGGTCTGGAGGATCTGAAGGATCATGTCGGTCTCTCCCTTGGTGTCGAATCCGTGGACGCGCCGCTCACGCGGTCTCGCCCGGCTGCGCGCCGCGCTGCAGGTACTCCTGCACCGAGGTCACGCCGATTTCCTTGGCGTTGAAAAGGCTCTCGAGCTGCTCGCGGTTGTTGATCAGGCCCTTGGCCCGGATCACGCCCTTCTCGTCCAGCAGCACCGCGTAGGGCAGCCGGCTCACCTTGTAGGTCATGCCCAGGTCTGCCGACAGGACGTAGGGGAACTGGGCGAGCTTCTGGTCGCGGTAGTACGCCAGGTGCTGGGTGGACTCGCCGTCGCTGGCGAGCACCACGTCGAGCCAGTCCTTCTCGGCCGTCGCGGCCGACTTGAGGATGGGCAGCAGCTTCTTGCACACCGGGCAGGTGGGCGAGAGGAAGAACAGCAGCTGGCTGCGGGTGCGTTCGCCGCCGATGGCCACCGTGCCGCCGGCCAGCGCCGGCACGTCGAAGCGCGGTCCCGCGTCGCCGAGCTTCGGCCCCGCGTCGGTGATGAGCGCGCCCATGGGGGCCACCCGTTCGTAGAGGATGCCCACCTGGCGCGCCAGCGCCCAAAGCGCCACGATCACCCCGAGCATGAGCACCCACAGCAGTGCGTTGGAAATGGCGATGCTGGTCATCGCGGTCAGCTCCTTTCGGTGTCCGGGGTCTCGACGCGCGCCATGCGGCTCGCCTGCCGCAGCAGCTCGTCGGCCATGAGGTAGGCGGCGTAGAAGGCCAGAACGCCTGCCACCAGGGTGACGCCGTCGAGCCAGCCGAAGCCGCGTTCGATGGTGGGGCCGCTCACCGCCAGTGCTGCGCCCGCGAGCACGCCGTTGCGCACCACCAGGCTCCAGGACAGCGGGTGGGCAGCGCCTCCGCAGCCGCAGTCGATGTAGCTGCGGCCCTTCGCCAGGTTCCAGCCCATGGCGAAGGCATAGAGCAGGAACAGCGCTGCCGCCGCGAGCAGGGCCGCGCTGCGGGTGGCGGGCACCAGCAGCGCGATGCCCACGGCGGCCTCCGCCACCGGCAGGGCGCGCGCCGCGGGTTCGAGCAGCGACTGCGGCAGCAGGCGGTAGGCGGAGAGCGCCATGAGGAAGGCGTTGGGCTCGGAGAACTTGTGCCAAGCCGCGCCGAACAGGATCAGCGCCAGCGCGCCGACCACCGCGCCGGCGGCAGCGGGATCGGAGAGCATCGCGAGCGGTTCCACGGCGCGGCCAGCCCTCAGCGCAGTTCGATCTGGCTGGGGAACTCGCCCACCTGGGCGGTGGCCCGCACCTTCGGCTTCTTGCCGGCGAGGTCGGTGACCACCAGCGAGGCCTTCTCGGCATCGATCTGGTAGAGCGAGTCGCCGTCGGAGGAGATGGCGATGGCGGTGGCCATGTGCCCGGGCAGCTTGCCCACGCGCTTGCGGGCGGCGATGTCGTAGACCCAGATGGAGGCCGCCGGGGTCTTGTGGCTGCCTTCGCCGCCGCCGCCGTGCATGGCCACGTACATCCTGCCGTTGCCCTGGTGCAGGGCGAGGACCTGGTAGCCGCCCGGGCGCCAGCCCTTCTTGCGCTCGTCTGCGTTCACCAGCGACCAGGTGCCCGCCTTGACGGCCTTGTCGCCGGCCATGTCGATGGACACCACGTTGCCCTTGAAGGAGACGAAGTGGTAGACGTCACCGGTGGGTTCGCCCTGGATGAACAGCGCGTCGCCGTCGGGATCGAACAGGACCTCGGAGACGGTGCGCTTCGCCGCGCCGCCCTTGTCGTCGAGGGTGATCATCTGCACGGTGCCGTCGCCGCACAGGGCGGCGAACTTGTCCGACTGGGACTGCACGGGATAGATGCCCCAGCAGCCGGGCATGGGGATCTCGCCCAGGTTCTTCCGGGCCACCAGGTCGATCACCTGCACCGAGGTGGCCGGGGTGGCGTTCTGCACCACCAGCCAGCGATCGCCGAGCTGGGAGAGCAGGTACTTGTAGTTGAGCGCCATCGCGCGCTTGTCGGACAGCGGGATCTCGTGCTTGAACTTGAGCGTTCGCGCGTCCCAGACCTCGACGATGTCGGCGCGGTTGCCGCGCTGGCCCCGGTCGTAGTAGCCGGTGGCGATGAAGATCTCGCTGCCGTCGCGGGAGAGCTTGCTCTGGCCGGTGAAGCCGGTGCCGATGACCCCGAGGTAGCCGCCCGACTTGCCGTCCACCACGTGGAGCTTGCCATCCGCGATGTGGTTGATGGCGATGTCCGGGATGTAGAGGGGACTGCTGTCCGCGGGAATCGCGGCCTCGTTGGTGAGCGTCTCGACGGGCAGCTGGGCTGCGGCCCCGTGGCTGAGGCCGGCGAGCAGCGCCACGCAGGCGCCCCGCCGAACGGCATCGCGTACGGCCATCATCGTGTGGTCTCCCTGGATGTCCCTTCCGGGCCGGTGCGGACCCCGGAACTGGAGGAAGGTTACGCTTCCTGAGCCTCGATCGTTATCGAAAACCGGCAAGTGCACAAGGCCCGCCACCGCAATGGTGCATGGCGCACCGGCGGAGCCCCGAGGCGCCGGTCAGGCGAACACCGGGAAAGGCTGGAAGGGGGCCTTGAGCACCGCGTCGGCCTTGCCCAGCCGAAGCCAGCCGTCGATGGCCGTGGCGTAGGCGCGGCGGAAGTCGCTGGTGTGGCGCACGGTGGCGCCGGCGTACAGGTCGTCCAGGTTGACCGGCGTGCCGTAGTGGCCGCCCTTGACGGGCTTGCCGGCGAAGAACCAGGTGTTCGCCGTGCCGTGGTCGGTGCCCAGGCTGGTGTTCTCGGGCACGCGGCGGCCGAACTCGGAGAACACCAGCACCGCGACCCGGTCGGCCATGCCGATGCGCTCCATGTCGCGCAGGAAGCCGTGCAGGGCGTCGGAGGCGTAGCTCAGCAGCCGCTGGTGCAGGTCGGACTGCTGCACGTGGGTGTCGAACGCATTGTTGCGGTAGGCCACGTAGTACAGGCGCGTGGGCAGCCCGGCCTTGATGCAGGCCGCCACCTTGGGAAGCCCCAGGGGCAGGATGCCGTAGTCCACGGGGGTCTGGTAGGCCGACCACGCCTCGCGCACGGCGGCCGAGGATTCGCGCGCGCTCACCGCCACCTGCTCGAGGAAGCGGCGCGAGGCGTTTCCGGCATCCTCGCCCTCCACGGCGTCGAGCAGCGCCCGGGTCTGGTGGATGGCGTGGCGCTGGAAGCGCTCGGGCTCGTCGAACACCACCGGGGTGTGCACGCGGCTGCGCACCGCCAGCGACTGGGCCACGTCCACGTTGATGATGAAGTTGGGCGAGGGCTTCGGTGCCATGG
>CAZXJW010000083.1:3453-11621 GCA_964641005.1 uncultured Rhodocyclaceae bacterium | reverse complement strand
CATAATCCTTTGGTCCTGGGTTCGAGCCCCAGCGGGCCCACCAGTTTGCGGACGAGTTCTCAGCCATGAGCGGCCAACTGGATCTGTTCGGCGAACCGGAACCCGGGCCCGCGGCGTCGGCGGGCAGCCCGGCACCGGCAGTCGAGGCCCAGACCCACGCGGGCCTCGCCAGGCGCCTGCCCGCCGCGCTCCACCTCGGCACCTCCTCCTGGTCCTTCCCCGGCTGGCGCGGCCTCGTGTATGCGGGCGCCCACGACGCCACGCTGCTCTCGCGCCAGGGACTCGCGGCCTACGCGGCGCACCCGCTGCTACGCACCGTCAGCATCGACCGCACCTACTACGCCCCCATCGGACGCGCCGAGTTCGAGGCGCACGCGCGCCAGGTGCCGCGGGGATTCCGTTTCATGGTGAAGGCACCGGCGGACTGCACCACGCCGTGGCTGCGCGGGGCCGATGGACGGCCCTCGGGCGACAACCCGCGCTTCCTGGATACGGACTTCGCGCTCGGACAGTTCGTGATGCCCGCGCTGGAGGGGCTGGCAGCGGCCTGCGGCGTGCTGCTGTTCCAGTTTCCGCCGCAGGGGAGGGTGACGCTGCGCGATCCCTCGCGCTTCGCGGATCGGCTCTCCGCCTTCCTCGACGCCCTGCCGCGCGGGCCGCTGTACGCGGTGGAGCTGCGCGATGCCCCGCTGCTCACCGGCGCCTACGCCGAGGCGCTGCGCAGCCACGGCGTGCGCCACTGCCTGGGCGTTCATCCCAAGGCCGGCGTGCTCTCCGACCAGCTCGACGTGATCGAGGCCACCGGCCCCGGCGCGCTGGTGGTGCGCTGGAACCTCAACCCGGCCCACACCTACGAGGCCGCCAAGGAACGCTACGCGCCCTTCGACCGGCTCCAGGAGGAAGACCCGCCCACGCGCGCGACCCTCGCCAGCGCCTGCGCGGCCGCCCTGGCCGCCGGGCAGGAGGTCCACGTGGTGGCCAACAACAAGGCCGAGGGCAGTGCGCCACTCACGCTGGTGAAGCTCGCCGACGAGATCGCCCGGCGGCTGTGAGCGTCGGTGCTCACCCGAGGCGCTCCATCAGATAGCCCAGGCAATCCTGCCTCACCACGCGCTCGTCGCGGGTGAGCATCGAGGGCATGAGGGCACGGGCGAGCACCACCCGGTCGCCGCTGCGGGCGAGCAGTTCCTCGCTGCGGTCGTCGCCCTGCTCGTCGAAGGCCAGCAGTCGTGCGCTCGGGGCAGCCTCCGCCAGCGCTGCCCCCGCCGGCAGCTCGCGGAAGTTGAAGTGATCCAGGTCGGGCACGAAACGCAGGTCGGCGGGTGTTCCGTCGAAGCTCATGCTGGCCGATTCGGGCACGCGCAACGTGGCGATGGTGTGGAACAGGTGCACGTCGCCGGCCCGCACGGGGTGATCGGGGATCGCCTCGAGATGCAGGCAGGCGTCCACGAATGCCGCCGCCCGCGCGGCTCCCGCGGCATCGCCGGTCTTGCCGCACTCGCAGGTCACCGACGGTGCCAGCGCCGCGAACGCGCCGGTCTGGGTGCCCGGCGGCGTGCGGAAGTGCACCACCGTGCGTCCGAACAGGCTGGCGAGCTGCAGGAAGGGCGTGTCGAGCCGCGTGACGCAGGCGTAGTGCGGATTCAGGCCGGTGTTGTTGTGCAGGTCGATGCTGGCGAACACGCCGCGCGCCGCCATGGCGTCGAACACCGCGCGCATGAGCGAGGCCTCGACCGTGCGAGGCTCGGCCGTGCCCGGCCAGGTGCGGTTGTAGTCGGGCTGGCCCTCGAGCCGGCGCAGGTTCAGCGCCGCCGCGGCCACGTTGCCCACGAAGATCGACAGCGCGCGCGGCAGAGCGCGCCCATCGGCATGCCGGCGCAGCACCTGCTGCAACGCCACCAGCCCCACGTCCTCGTTGCCGTGCAACAGCACGGAGACGAACAGCGGCGGTTCGCGCCGCCCGGGCAGGTGGATGAGGGTGGGTCCCGGCAGGATGCCGTGCAGCTGCGCGGCGCTCGCCTCGAGCAGTCCTTCCGGCAGGCGATCGATCTCGTGGAGTCCCGGTGCAGAGGCGTGATTCATGCTGCCCACACCATCCGGGCGCATCACGCCGCCCACGCATGCACCGGCGCGCCCCCGGCCTGCCTCGCCATGTACTCGCGGGTGAGCACGCCCATGTCGCGGCCGCACTGCTCGGCCATGGTCCGCTGCCAGGCCGCACCGGTCATGCCGGTACGCACGCGCGCCTCGACGGTCTCGAGATGCCGCGCCGCGAGCGCGCCGTCCACGCCCAGCGAAGCCAGCCCGTCGCGGGCCATGGGCAGCAGCGCTTCCAGCCACAGCCGTTCGAGCGGCCAGTCCTCGCCGTCCAGCCATCGCACCGTGGCCGCCAGCCCGTGGCGCGCCGCCTCGTAGAAGTTCGCCCTCGCCGCCTCGAAGGACATGAGCGTCTCCGGCGGCGGGTCCGCGTCCATGAGTGCGCGTGCCAGGCCGTAGAAGGCCGCGAGATCGGCCATCATGTCCGTCACGCTGGTGCCGGCGGCCATGACGCGCTGCTCGATGCGCAGGTGCGGCGTGCCGTCGTCATCGAAGCCGATGAGCGGCCGGTTCCAGCGCCAGATCGTGCCGTTGTGCAGCCGCAGGTGCGGCAGCCGCTCGGCCGGGGCCTCGAGCGCGATGGGCAGCATGGGCGGGAACAGGTTCAGGTTCTCGGCGAAGCACTGCGCCAGCGAGAACCCCGCCCAGCCCGTGCCGAAGCCCACCCGCGGCACGCTGCCGCGCCAGTCCGCGGCGAAGCTGCCCACCTCCACCGCCTGCTCGAACAGCGGCACGCGGGTCTCCTCCCACAGCGAGCGGCCGAACAGGAAGGGCGAGTTCGCCGCCAGCGCCACCAGCGGCGCGGAGGCGATGACGGAGGCGTCGTAGGCGCGCGCGGCCAGCGCCGGCGACACCTGCAGGTGCGCCTGGAAGGACGTGGTGCCCGCCTCCAGCATCACGTCGCGGTGGGTGGTGTCGAGCGTCTCGCGGCCCTGGACGTTCAGGCGGATCGGGCGGCCGTGGCGCTGCCGCATCACCTGCTCGTTGAGCGCCCGGTAGCGCGCGCTGGTGGACATGGTGGCGAGCCCGAGGTCGTCGTCGCGCAGCGTGGGCAGGATGCCGATGGAGACGATGCCCAGCCCCATGTCAGCGGCCACTGCACGGCAACGGGTCCAGGTGGCGGCGAGGTCGCACTCCAGCGCCGCGAGCCCCGTGCCCGCCAGCGGCTGCGGCGCGACGTTGAGCTCCACGTTGAACTGCGCCAGCTCGTGGACCACGGTGTCGAGGTCGAGCCGGGCGAGGAAGGCGTCGTTGCAGGGTGCCGGCCGCCCGTCGGGCGTGACCAGCCAGGCCTCGAGTTCCAGCCCCGCCATGGGCGGACGGGTGGAGAAGCGGGCTGTCTCGAACCAGTCGTGGAGGAGGTCGGTCTCGGCGCGCAGGCGGCGGCCGAAGCGCGCGAAGTCGCGCTGGTGGAAGTGCTGCCCCTGGATTTCCTGGCCCATCCGCGCCATTGCAGCGCGGATGGGCCCCGGGGGGCTTGCGTCAGATCAGAACTTGTAGCCCACGCCCACGTGGTACTGGTTGTAGGAGTTCTTGCCGCCGAGGTTGGCGGCACCCACGTCCTGGTAGCGCTCGAACTCGAGGCGGCCGAAGACGCTGCGGTTGAACTGGTACTGCAGGCCGAGGCCCCAGTAGTTGCGCCAGTTGTTCTCCTTCTCGTCCGCACCGGCGGAGTCGGTGAACTGGGTGCGCGTGTACAGGGCGCCGAGCTTGCCGAAGAGGTCGAAGTTGCTGTCGCCCAGGGGCAGGTAGCCCACCAGCGCGATCTGGCCGCCACTGAGCTTGGTCTTGGAGGTGTAGCTGCCGCTCGGGCCCGAGGCGGAGAGCTCCATGCGGCCGATGTCCACGTAGCCGCCCTCGACGCCCCAGAACTGGTTGAAGCGGTAGCCCACGCCCGCGCGCAGGGTGTTGCGGTGCGCGTCGGTGGAGCTGTTGGTGACCCCGCCCACCGCCGCGTTGGCGCGGTCGAGGTTGGAGGAATCGTTGTTGCCGTTGGACACGCCGCCGGCGCCGTAGATGAAGAAGCCGGAGCGGTCGAAGTTCTGGGCCGCGGCGCCGGTGGCGGCGAACAGGGCGGCGGTGAGGACGGCGATCCTGGTCAGCATGGTTCTCACTCCAATCGGGCGTAATCGGGAGCCGGTCCGGGCAGGGCCGGCGGAGGCAGGGGAGGGTCGAAGCACGAATCGGGCCGTTGCGCCGACCCCCCGTTCCACCGATAAGCACCTGAATTCACGGCATTCCGTGAGGGGACTTTAGGGTTTCCTCACCCGCCCAATGCAGTTCCTGCCGTAACATGTTGAACCACTGACGATTTCTGCAATACCGATCGCTGCCTCACCCGCAAGTCCCCACCGCGCCGCAGGCGGTGCAGAAGTCGCAGCCGTCCTTGCGGATCACGGTGAGGTTGCCGCACTCGGCGCACAGCGAACCCTGCTGCAGGGCCGGCTCGCGGCCGGCGTCGCGCGGGGCTTCGAGGATGCCCATCTCGCGCACCGGGAAGCCCTGCTCGTCGAGGACGCCCAGCATGGCGTAGCGGTGGATCACCAGCCGGGCGAGGTAGGCCACGGTGGAGGGGAAGTTCTGCTGCCGGCGCTCGCCGGGGACGAAGGCGAAGAAGTCGCCCAGCGGCTCGGAGTAGTTGAGCAGCTTGCGCAGCTTCATGCCGATCCACGCCGGGTCGAGCACGCGCATGTCCAGTGACAGCAGCCGCGCCAGCCCGTCGAGCGCCCGCGGGTGGTTGCCCGACAGCCACATCGAATAGGGCCGCGTCACGCCGTCGGGCAGGGTGATCTCCTTGAGCCCCAGCACGAAGTTCTCGCCGGAGGCGGGGTTCTGAATGTCCACGGTCCACGACAGCGTGCCGTCGGTGCCCGTGCGCGGTTCCTCGCGCGAGAACATGGCATCCAGCACCGGCGACTCGCCGGGCTCGTCGAACGCGCCCAGCTTCTCGCAGCGATAGCGGATCACCTGCGCCACCCCTGCCACCACGCTGGGCACGCGCCGGCGCTCGCCGTGGGGCGGGAAGGGCATCTCGAAGCTCTGCTCGCCGGGGGCCCGCGCAAGTTCGTCGAGCTTGAGTTGCAGCCACGCGCGGTCGTTGGCACGCATGTCCATGGACAGCGTCTTGGCCACCGCACCCAGGCCGCGCGGCTGCTCCGCGCCGTTCACCCAGGCCTCGAAGGGGAACATGCGGCCGTTGGCCTCGGTGTGGCCCACGAACAGAGCGAACTCGCCGTGCGGGTGCACGATCATGTAGGTCCACGCGGCGTTGCCGTCGGGCAGCGACGGGCGCCCGGGCCAGCGCAGCGAGGCCAGCACCGGCGCGGGCAGCGACTTGATGGTGAGCCGGCGGTTCGCCTCGGACAGCGCCACGTCGCGCGGCTGCTTCTTCTCCGCCGCCGCCGCCGGTTCCACCGACAGCACCGAGCCCAGCACGCTGTTGGGGCGGTAGGTGGCCAGGCCCTTGAGGCCGGCCTTCCACGCGGAAAGGTAGAGGTCCTCGAACTCCGCGTAGGGATAGTCCTCGGGCACGTTCACCGTCTTGGAGATGCTGGTGTCGATGAACGGGGCCACCGCGGCCACCATGTCCTTGTGGGCAGTGGCGGAGATCTCCAGCGCGGTGACGAAGTACCCGGGCAGCTTCGCCACGTCGCCACCGAGATGGCGATAGAGGCGCCAGGCGTAGTCCTCCACGGCGTATTCCTTCCAGGTGCCGTCGGCCATGCGCTTGCGGCGCGTGTAGGTCCATGAGAACGGCGGCTCGATGCCGTTGGAGGCGTTGTCGGCGAAGGCGAGGCTGATGGTGCCGGTGGGGGCGATGGACAGCAGGTGCGAGTTGCGGATGCCGTGGGTGCGGATCCTCTGCTTGAGCTCCGCGGGCAGGCGCGAGGCGAAGTTGCCGCCCGACAGGTAGAGGTCGGCGTTGAACAGCGGGAAGGGCCCGCGTTCCTTCGCGAGTTCCACGGAAGCGGCGTAGGCGCGGTCGCGCATGAACTCGGCGATGCGCGCCGCCATGGCGCGCGCCTCGGCGGCGTCGTAGCGCAGCCGAAGCATGATCAGCGCGTCGCCCAGCCCCGTGAAGCCCAGCCCCACGCGGCGCTTGGCTCGCGCCTCGGCGTGCTGCTGGGGCAGCGGCCACTTGGTGACCTCGAGGACGTCGTCGAGCATGCGCACCGACGAGTCCACCACCTTGTCGAAGGCCGCGAAGTCGAAGCTCGCGGTCTCGTCGAAGGGCCGCTGCACGAAGCGCGTGAGGTCGATGGAACCCAGGCAGCAGCACCCATAGGGTGGCAGCGGCTGCTCGGCGCAGGGATTCGTGCTCTCGATCGTCTCGCAGTAGTAGAGATTGTTGTCCCGGTTGATCCGGTCCAGGAACAGGATTCCCGGCTCCGCGTGATCGTAGGTGGACCGCATGATCTGGTCCCACAGCTCGCGCGCGCGCACCTTGCGATACACCCACAGGCCGTCGTCGCGCTGGTAGGCGCCGGCGCTGCGCAGTTCGGTGGAGGGCTCGGACTTGTGGGTGAGCTCGACGAGCGAATCGGTTTCCACCGCGCGCATGAAGGCGTCGGTGACACCCACCGAGACGTTGAAGTTGGCGAGGTCGCCCTTGTCCTTGGCGTGGATGAAGTGCTCGATGTCCGGGTGGTCGCAGCGCAGCACGCCCATCTGCGCGCCGCGGCGCGCGCCGGCCGACTCCACCGTCTCGCAGGAGCGGTCGAACACGCGCATGTAGCTCACCGGCCCGCTGGCGCGCGACTGGGTGCCGTGCACCAGCGCGCCCTGCGGGCGGATGGCCGAGAAGTCGTAGCCCACGCCGCCGCCGCGGCGCATGGTCTCCGCGGACTCGGCCAGCGCGGTGTAGATGCCGGGGCGGCCGTCGAGGGCCTCGGTGATGGAATCGCCCACCGGCTGCACGAAGCAGTTGATGAGCGTGGCCGCCAGGCTGGTTCCCGCGGCGGAGTTGATGCGCCCCGCCGGCACGAAGCCGTGTACCTGGGCCGCCAGGAACTCCGCCTCCCGCGCCGCCCGCCGCTCCTCGGGCTCGGCCTGGGCCAGCGCGCGCGCCACGCGACGGCGCACCTCCTGGGCGGTGCGCTCCGCACCCTTGGCGTACTTCTCCAGCAGCACCTCGCCGGAGATCTCCTGGGCGGGCAGGGTATCGGCGCCAATCGCCGTGTCGAGCGTGTCTTCGGGCTTCATCGTCATCGCGAAAATCCGGGTCGCAAGGGGTTTTCTCCAGGAACCAGGGTCGCAGGGGTTTTCCGGCCAGCGCCGGAAAACCCCTGCGACCCTGGTTCCCGTACCCCCGGGAAAACCCCTTGCGAAGGGGTTTTCTGGGGGGAAGCGAGGATACTGCCGCCGGTGGCTCACGGGGTGAGCCGACGCGGTCAGCGATATGCGGCAGCGCAGCGGCGTTTCATCAGCGTTTCATGTGCACGAAGTAGCTTGCGAAAACTTATCCGTTTGGTATGTTCCAACTCAGCGACACAGTGTCGCCCACAGGCAGGATGACCACCATGGCACCGCAGACGCGCGATTCCGAGGACACCCCCCAGACCCCCGCTCCCGACTACGAGTGGGCCGAGTTCAACCTGCCCACCGAGTTCATGGCGGCAGGCACCGGCGGGAGTGAACCGGCGGACGCCTCATAGTCCGCGCCGCCCACCTCATCGTCGACATTTCGCCGCATGGCTTCGGCCACGCGGCGATGACGGCGCCCG
The DNA here is from genome assembly GCA_964641005.1 of uncultured Rhodocyclaceae bacterium. Classification (GTDB taxonomy): domain Bacteria; phylum Pseudomonadota; class Gammaproteobacteria; order Burkholderiales. The sequence continues at coordinate 3,801 of CAZXJW010000083.1, read as the reverse complement.
TGCTGCGCGTCCTGGCGCAGCGCAATCCCGACCTCCGCTTCACCGTCCGCTCCTCCGCGCCCGAGAGCTTCCTGCGCGAGCAGTTGCCCGCCGACGTGCGTCTGCTGCCGTCGACGCACGATCTCGGCATGGCCATGCGCGACGCCCTCGACGTGGACCTGCCCGCCAGCCTCGACTGGTATCGTGCCCTCTACGCCGACTGGGACCGCCGCATCGAGGCGGCCGCCGGCGAACTGGCGTCTCTCGAGCCCGACGCGGTCATTTCCAACATCCCCTTCGTGCCGCTGGCTGCCGCCGCCCGGGTGGGCATCCCCGCTGCCGCCCTCTGCTGCCTGAACTGGGCGGACG
>CAZXJW010000083.1:0-3443 GCA_964641005.1 uncultured Rhodocyclaceae bacterium | reverse complement strand
CGTGTTCGAACACTACGGCGGCAAGGTGACCGGCGGCAGCGCCATCGTCTCGCGCCTGCGCGGGGCCTACGCCGGCGCCGACCTGTTCCTGGCGCCCGAGCCCGCCATGCCCATGCCCTGGCTCCCCAACCGCCTGACGCTTCCGCCGGTGGCCCGCCTGGGCCACGACCGCGGCGACGAGCTGCGCCGCCGCCTGGGTGCCGCGCCTGGCGACCGCGTGGTGCTGGTGTCGCTGGGCGGCGTCCCCTTCCGCCTGGACGTGAGCGCCTGGCCCCGCTTCGAGGGCCTGCACGTGATCGCAGCCGCGCCGGTGGACGGCGCCCACGCCAGCGTCCACATGGCCGCCACCCTGGACATGCCCTGGATCGACCTGCTGGCCAGCAGCGATGCCGTGCTCACCAAGCCCGGCTACGGCACCGTGGCCGAGGCCGCCTGCAACGGCATTCCCGTGCTCTACCTCGCCCGCGACGGCTGGCCCGAGGAGCCCTTCCTGCTGGAATGGCTGCGGCGCCACGGCCGTTGCCAGGAATTGTCCCGCGACGAACTGGCGGGCGGGCGACTGATGGAGCCCCTGGAAACCCTGCTCGCCCAGCCCGCCCCGGCGCGACCCTCGCCCAGCGGCGTCGCCCAGGCCGCCGAGTCCATCGAACTGTGGCTGGATGAACTCTTCGACCTCCCCCGCGAAGGACCGCGCACCTCGCTGAACGGCTGACGCCCGCACAAATCACCTTCGCAAGGTGTTTTGGCGCAAATCCCCTTCGCAAGGTGTTTTCGCAGGCTGCGTCGCACCATGCCGCTTCAGATCACCGCGAACTCGACGCACTTGAAGACGAAAACCCCTTGCGAAGGGGTATGTGGCGATCAGGACGCTGGCTGGAAACGAAAAGGCCCGCCTAGGCGGGCCTTCTCGCGGGGGGGGGGGCGCGAGTCCTTCAGACCCTGCGACGGCGCGCTGCCATCCCGAGGCCGAGCAGGCCGAGTCCCATCATTGCCCAGGTGGAGGGCTCGGGCACGGCCGACACCTCGTACTTGAAGTTGTCGAGGACCCACGGGTTGTCGTCACGGGTGGAGCGGATGGTCACCTGCGTGAGGCCATCCCAGCCGAAACTCGCCTGGATGCGGCTCACGCCGGCGTTGAACACCTGCGAGAAGCTGCCCAGGACCCCCGTCCCCTCGACGACGATCTCGCCCCCCGACTTGAAGGCCGCGAGATCCGCGCTGAGGAGCTTGAAGTAGGGCGCGTCCGTGCCGGGAATCCAGGTGATCGAGCCGGTGGAGCCCGGGGCCGAGGGCGTCAGGAACGCCACGATGTTGCTGGTCTCGCCCGGGTCCTGTCCGAAGCAGTAGCCCGTGAGGCCGCCTGCGACGCCGCAGGACACGGTGCTCACCTGGCTCCAGGAGAAGCCGTCGAAGGTGGCTGGCAGCGGATCACCGTCGGTGGAGCGGCCCGTGAAGGTGATGGTGTTGGCGAATGCGCTGGTGCCAAGCAGCACGGCCGCCGACGCCAGCGCGAGACGGAACATCCGGTGAACGTTCATGAGCAGGTCCTTGGTCCTCGATTCGTGAGTCGGGTCAGCAGCCGCCTGTCGCGGGACTGCCGATCAGTGGTTCGCCGCCCAGCGCTGCCGGTTGGGCATACAGGAATCCGCATCCAGTCGTGGAGGAGCCACCCGCTACGCGCACCGCCAGCGCATTCGCCGGCACGAAGCCGCTCGGCCCCACGACGATCACGTAGTCGGCACTCGAGATCCCCGCCGCCGTGACGATGCCCGCCAGCGTGGCAGTGGGATACCGGTTCGACATCGGCACCGCCACTCCCCCCATGATCACCGCCGCATTCGGCGCATTCGGGTTCTGTATCACCGACGCCGAGTACGCCAGCGCTGCCGCCGAGGCCACCGCACCCCGCGCCGCCTGCAGCTTCGCCACCCGCGCATCGCGGGACAGGTCGATGAATCGCGGCAGCGCGATCGCGGAGAGGATCCCGAGGATCACGATCACCACGACGAGTTCGATGAGGGTGAAGCCCCCCTCCGGCCTTGGGTGCCCTTGCATCAGCCAATGCTAGCACTGGCGTCACGGGGTATCGCGTGCCGATACGTCAGGCGCGGCTTCGCCGGCGCGCGCCCCAAGCCACCGCGGCGAGGCCCGCGACCATGAGCGCGTACGTGGAGGGTTCCGGCACCGGGGTGATGGTGAGGTTGTCCATGCGCAGCTGACCGGCCCAGTTGCGGCTGGCGGGCGCACCCTGGTAGGCGATGTCGAACCGGATGCGATCGTAGACGCCATCGAAGAACGCATCGTTGCCCGACGCGACCTCGGGGGCGTCTGCACCGTTCTGCAGGAAGTACAGGACGGAATTCCCGACCTGCTGGCCACCCAGGAAACCGGTGAGCCGCACCGACCCGGAGGCGAACATCGACACCTCCGGCACGAACTCGAAATCGGCGGAATGGAACTTGAAGGTCGTGAGCCCGCCGAGCACGGGGTCGCTCGCCTTCGGAGCCCAGTCGAGACTCACGCTGATGTCATCGACGACGCTGTCGCCGTCCTTGAACAAGGACACATAGGCGTAGCGATCGCTGCCGTTGCGCTCGCCCAGGCGGAAGCGCGCCGGATCATCGCCCTGCCACAGGAAGCCTTCGTAATAACGCTCGCTGCCGCCGATGAACGAACCCAGCGCCTCGGATCCAAGGTTCTGGAAGTCGATGACCTTCGGGCCTGCGATGGCCGCCGAAGGCGCCGCGACAGCGGCGAGGAGAGTCAGCCCGAGAATTCCCTGAATGGTCCGCATGGCGGCCCCCGATGCAAGTAAGTGGTCGATTGCCCCGGCTCATGGGGCACTGCACGCCGGAAAGCGTCCGTGGGTCTCGCCCTTTCGAACCACGCCGCGAGGCATGGCTGAAAGCGCGCTGGCAACCACGGGGGCATCGGGCAGTGCCTTCCGCTTCCGAACTGGAGCAGATTCTAACAACCAGTTAGGTTCGGCCGGAAGGGGGGCGGAGACTTTTTTTTGGTGCCGCATGACGATACCGTTCAATTAAATCAGTCACTTGTAATTCGAGTCAGGAGCGACCGACAACCCGCTGGCGCCATGCCGGCCCCCGCCAGAACCTATCGGGGTGGGAGTCAGGGTCCGGAACCAGCCTCGCCGAAGGCAGGGCCCTTGCTAGGCAGTCCATCGCCCGCAACGTGCGGGCCCCACAATCCGCCCGTGTCCGCCCTTCCGCGCTTCGCCGCCCTCCTGGTGTTCTTTTGTATTGCCTTGCCCGCCATCGCGGTGGTGAACGGCGACGTGGACCCCAACACCCTCGAGTCGCCCTGGGCCGGGGTGGGCAGCCTGTCGGTGAACGGCGGCACCTTCACCGGCACCCTGGTGGCCCCCGACCTGGTGCTTACCGCGGCCCATGTCCTGGGCAGTGCTGCGCCGCAGGACGTCACTT
>CAZXJW010000082.1:9838-11622 GCA_964641005.1 uncultured Rhodocyclaceae bacterium | reverse complement strand
GCCCTGGAGGCCTTCGCCGGGCGCCACGGCGCCGAGGTGATGATCCCCGACGCTGCGCCGTTCGAGGCCCGCGGCCGCGCCCTGGACGAGCTGTGCGGCGAGGTGGACATCGCCGTGGGCCTGAGCGTGGTGGCGCGCACCGGGCAGTCCTTCCAGGGCACCACCATCCGGGCGCTCGCCGAGGCCGCCGGCATGCGCCTCAAGCCCGACGGTCAGTTCCACGCCGAAGGCGAGGGCGGTGCGCCCCAGTTCACCCTCGACAACCAGGGCTCCGAGCCGTTCTTCGCCGATACCCTCCGCACGCTGTCCACGCCCGGCATCACGTTCCTGCTGGACGTACCCCGCGCCACCGGCGGCCTGGCGGCCTTCGATCGCATGGTCCAGCTTGCACGCCAGTTCGCCAAGTCGCTCGACGGGCTGATCGTGGACGACAACCGCCGCAGCCTTGACGACGCGGGACTCGACGCCACCCGGCGCGCTCTCTCGGGGGTCTATGCGCGCATGGAGGCCGCCGGAATCCCGCCGGGCGGCCCGGTGGCGCAGCGCCTGTTCCGCTGATGGCGGTGCCGCCGCAGGCCGCGGCGCGGGCGGCGTTCCTGCGCGCGGAGCTCGAGCGCCACAACCACCTCTACTACGTGCTCGACGCACCGGAGATCCCGGATGCGGAGTACGACCGCCTGTTCCGCGAGCTGCAGGCGCTGGAGGCGCTGCATCCGGAACTCGCCGGGCCCGACTCACCCACCGCTCGGGTGGGCGGCGAGCCCGCGGAGGCCTTCGAGTCGGTGCGGCACGCGCTGCCCATGCTGTCGCTCAACAACGGCTTCGAGGACGCCGACGTGGAGTCCTTCGACCGACGGGTGCGCGAGCTCTGCGGCGAGGCGGAGGTGGACTATGCCGTGGAGCCCAAGTTCGACGGCCTGGCGGTGAGCCTCACCTACGCGGGCGGGCGGCTGGTGCAGGGCGCCACCCGCGGCGATGGCAGCACCGGCGAGGACGTGACCGCCAACCTGCGCACCGTGCGCGCGTTGCCGCTGGTCGTTGGCGGGGACGGGCTGCCGGAGATCCTCGAGGTGCGCGGCGAGGTGCTCATGCTGCGCAGGGACTTCCGGCGCCTCAACGAGGAGCAGGCGGCGCGCGGCGAGAAGCTGTTCGCCAATCCCCGCAACGCCGCCGCCGGGTCGCTGCGCCAGCTCGACCCGCGCATCACCGCCTCGCGCAAGCTGTCCTTCTTCGCCTATGGCATCGGGCGGGTGGAGGGCGGCATCGTGCCCTCGGACCGGCACGCGAACCAGATGCGCTGGCTCGAGTCGCTGCGCTTTCCCGTGAGCCGCGAGCGCGACGTGGTGCACGGCGTGGGCGGGCTGCTCGACTACTACCGGCGCATCGGTTCGCGCCGCGCCCAGCTTCCCTTCGAGATCGATGGCGTGGTCTACAAGGTGGACCGGCTCGACCTGCAGGCCCGGCTGGGTTTCGTGTCGCGCGCGCCGCGCTTCGCGCTGGCGCACAAGTACCCGCCCGAGGAGGAACTCACGGAGGTGCTCGGCATCGACGTGCAGGTGGGCCGCACCGGGGCGCTCACGCCGGTGGCCCGCCTGAGGCCGGTGTTCGTCGGTGGCGTCACCGTCACCAACGCCACCCTGCACAACGAGGACGAGGTGCACCGCAAGGACGTCCGGGTGGGCGACACGGTGGTGGTGCGCCGAGCCGGCGACGTGATTCCGGAGGTGGTGTCCGTGGTGGCCGAGCGGCGGCCTGCGAACGCCGTGCCCTTCGCCATGCCGGCG
>CAZXJW010000082.1:8707-9828 GCA_964641005.1 uncultured Rhodocyclaceae bacterium | reverse complement strand
CGCGCTGTCCCGTGTGCGACTCGGCGGTGGTGCGCGAGGAGGGCGAGGCGGTGTCGCGCTGCAGCGGCGGCCTGGTGTGCGCCGCCCAGCGCAAGCAGGCGCTGCTGCACTTCGCCTCGCGCCGTGCAATGGACATCGAGGGCCTGGGCGATCGGCTCGTGGACCAGCTCGTGGATGCGGACCTGGTGCGCAGCCCTGCCGACCTGTACCGCCTCGAGCTCGCCACCCTGTCAGGGCTGGAGCGCATGGGCGAGAAATCGGCGAGCAACCTGCTCGAGGCCATCGACCGAAGCCGCCACACCACGCTGGCACGCTTCGTCTTCGCGCTGGGCATCCGGAACGTGGGCGAGGCCACGGCGCGCGACCTCGCCATCCACTTCGGCAGCCTTGCACGGCTGCTGGCCGCCGACGAGGCAGCGCTCCAGGAAGTGCCCGACGTGGGACCGGTGGTGGCACGCAGCATCGCCGCCTTCCTCGGCGAGGCGCACAACCTGGACGTGGTGCGCGCCCTGGTGGATGCCGGCGTGCGCTGGGACGAACACGCGGGCCGGGCCGCGGCGGCGCCGCTGCCTCTGGCGGGCACCACGTTCGTCCTCACCGGCACGCTGCCCTCCCTGACGCGTGACGACGCGAAGGCGCGCATCGAGGCGCTTGGCGGGAAAGTGGCCGGCAGCGTGTCGGCGAAAACCCACTACGTGGTGGCCGGAGCCGACCCCGGCAGCAAGTACGAAAAGGCCATGCAACTCGGCGTTCGTATCCTGGACGAAGCCGGGTTGCTAGAATTGCTGCAACGCGCCACACCGGGGAGCCCGCCCGGGGAGATGGCGTGACCTTCCTCCCACTGCTCACACCGCCATGAAACCCGTCACCACCGCCGTGTTCCCCGTCGCAGGCCTCGGCACGCGATTCCTTCCCGCCACCAAGGCGAGCCCCAAGGAGATGCTTCCTGTGGTGGACAAGCCTCTCATCCAGTACGCCGTGGAGGAGGCCGTGGCCGCCGGCATGACGCAGATGGTGTTCATCACCGGCAAGAACAAGCGCGCCATCGAGGATCACTTCGACAAGGCCTTCGAGCTGGAGGCCGAGCTCGAGGCGCGCGGCCGCACGGCGCTGCTCGAGGC
>CAZXJW010000082.1:5601-8697 GCA_964641005.1 uncultured Rhodocyclaceae bacterium | reverse complement strand
ATCGTGCCGCGGAACGTCAACTGCGTGTACGTGCGCCAGCCCGAGGCCCTCGGCCTCGGCCACGCAGTGCTCTGCGCCAAGCCCGTGGTGGGCGACAACCCCTTCGCCGTGATCCTCGCCGACGACCTGATCGACGGCGAGACGGCGACCCTCAAGCAGATGGTGGACATCTACCACGAGCACCAGTCCTCGGTGGTGGCGGTCCAGCCCATCCCGCCGGAGGAATCGAACAAGTATGGCGTGGTCAAGCCGGAGGCCGGCTCCGAGGGACGGCTGCGGCGAATCACGGGCATCGTGGAGAAGCCCAGGCCCCAGGATGCGCCCTCCAATCTGGCCGTGGTGGGCCGCTACCTGCTCACGCCGAAGCTGTTCCATTTCCTCGAGCGCATCGGCAAGGGCTCGGGCGGGGAGATCCAGCTCACCGACGGCATCGCCCAGCTGCTCTACCACGAGGCGGTGTTCTCCTGGGAGTTCCACGGCACGCGCTACGACTGCGGTTCCAAGCTCGGCTACCTGATGGCCAATTTCGTCTACGCCCTCAAGCACCCCGAGGTGGGCCCCGACTTCGCCGACTTCGCCGCGAGCATGGCGCGCGCCAAGGCCGGCTGAGTCCATGCAGCCGGAGCAGGCCTGGGCGCTGCTGGAGGGCGCGGACTGCGTGGTCGACGCATCCGCGGCGGCCGCCGCGGTGTCCCGCGTCGCGGACGAGATCACGCGGCGCCTCGCGGGCAGCGCGCCGCTGGTGCTGGTGGTCATGGGCGGGGGCGTGGTGTTCGCGGGACAGCTTCTGCCACTTCTGCGCTTCCCGCTGGACTTCGACTACGTGCACGCCACGCGCTACGACGGTTCCACCAAGGGCGGCGAGCTGAGCTGGAAGGTCATGCCGCGCGAACCGGTCCGGGATCGTACCGTGCTGGTGCTCGACGACATCCTCGACCGTGGCAACACGCTCGCCGCGATCCGCGACTGGCTCCTGGCGCAGGGTGCGCGGGAGGTGCTCTGTGCGGTGTTCTGCGACAAGGCCACGGGGCTCTCGAAGCCCGTGGCGGCGGACTTCACCGGCGTCTCGGTGCCCGACCGCTACGTGTTCGGCTATGGCATGGACGTGAATGGCGCGTGGCGCAACCTGCCCGCCGTGTATGCGCTGAAGGATCCTGCATGAGCGTTCCGGTCCACGGCCAGGCGCCTGGCCCGCGGCGCGCGGCGCGGAGGTTTTCCCAATGAGCGAATCCCTGGGCATCATCGGCGGCAGCGGCCTCACCCAGCTCTCGGACCTGGAGGTGCTGCGACGCGAGGTGGTGCGCACGCCCTTCGGCGAGCCCTCGGGAGCGCTGACCTTCGGCGCACTGGCGGGACGCGAGGTGGTGTTCATCGCGCGGCACGGCTACGGACACACCATCCCGCCGCACCAGGTGAACTACCGCGCCAACCTCTGGGCGCTGCGGCACTCGGGCGTGAAGCGGGTGGTGTCGGTGGCCTCGGTGGGCGGAATCCGCGCCGACATGGGGCCCGGCGTCATCGCAGTCCCGCACCAGATCCTCGACTACACCTGGGGCCGTCGCAGCACCTTCTTCGAGGGGCCGGAGCAGCCGGTGACGCACGTGGACTTCACGCATCCCTACACCGGGTCGCTGCGCCAGGCGATCCTCGCCGCGGCGCGCGCGGCCGGCGAGCCCGTGGTGGCCGAGGGGGTCTACGCCACCACCCAGGGCCCGCGCCTGGAGACCGCCGCCGAGATCGACCGGATCGAGCGCGACGGCGCCCACATGGTGGGCATGACCGGCATGCCCGAGGCGGTCCTTGCGCGCGAGATCGATCTCGAATATGCCGCCATCGCCGTGGTGGCCAACCATGCCGCGGGTCGTGGCGCCAGCTCCGCCGGCATCCGTCTCGAGGACATCAACGCCATCCTGCAGGAGTCCATGGCGCGGGTGCGCCGAATCCTCCAGTCGCTGGTGCAGGCGCATGGCGGTACGTGAGGTCATCCGCTGGGGCGACCCGCGCCTGCTGCAGCCGGCCCGGGCCGTGGAGCGCTTCGACACCCCGGAACTGCGCACACTGGTGCAGGACCTGGAGGACACCATGCGCGCCATGAACGGCGCCGGGATCGCCGCGCCCCAGATCGCGGTGCCGCTGCAGGTGGTGATCTTCGGTGGCTTTCGCTCGCCGCGATATCCCGACGCGGACGACGTGCCCTACACGGTGCTCGTGAACCCGGAGCTCGAGCCGGTGGGTCCCGGGGTGGAGGAGGGCTGGGAGGGCTGCCTTTCGGTGCCGGGCATGCGCGGGCTGGTGCCCCGACACCTGAAGCTGCGCTATCGCGGCTTCGACGCCCGCGGCGAGGCCATCGACCGCACGGTGGAGGGCTTCCACGCGCGCGTGGTGCAGCACGAGTGCGACCACCTGCAGGGCATCCTCTATCCCATGCGGGTGCGCGACCTTCGCAACTTCGGCTTCGCCGACGTGCTGTTCCCCGGGCAGGTGCTCGAGGACGACTGAGTCTGGCGCGGGCGTTTCCCGCACCCGACGGCGCGCGCCCCTGCATCGGCCGCGCCGCCCTCAAGTTTCGCGTTCCGGTGCCGTTCAGGCGGGTGTTCCGGGCCGCCCGCAGTCCCCTCCCGGCCCTCGCGGTTCCCGACCGCCCGAATCTCCCCCCGACTCAAGTTTTGCCAGGTGTTGCCGTTAACCCGCCTTGACAGCGGTTAGAAGGCCTTCAGTGGCGAGGACACCAAAGTCAAAGAGTTGCTACCTGACCTTTGATTTCGTCGAGAGGGGTTTCCCAAAATGTCTCAAGTCATCAACACCAACATCGCGTCGCTGAATGCGCAGCGCAACCTGTCCACTTCGCAGGGTGCCCTGAGCCAGGCGATCCAGCGCCTGTCGAGCGGCCTGCGCATCAACTCCGCCAAGGACGATGCGGCCGGCCTCGCGATCTCGGAGCGCTTCACCGCCCAGATCCGCGGCCTCGACCAGGCCCGCCGCAATGCCAACGACGGCATCTCCCTGTCGCAGACTGCCGAAGGCGCCCTGCAGCAGGCCGGCAACATCCTGCAGCGCATCCGCGAACTCGCGGTGCAGTCGGCCAACGCCTCGAAC
>CAZXJW010000082.1:0-5591 GCA_964641005.1 uncultured Rhodocyclaceae bacterium | reverse complement strand
CGGATCGCGCAGACCACCCAGTTCAAAGGCCAGACGCTGCTGGACGGCACCTTCGGTTCGGCGCAGTTCCAGGTCGGCGACAACGCCAACCACACCATCATCGGCACCACGGCGAACTTCCGCACCAGCCAGTACGGCAACTACCGCATCGGCTCCCTGGCCGCCACCGCGACCAATCCCGCCGGTGACCTCGTGGCCGGCTCCACCGCCAACGCGCTCGCCTCGAACGCGGCGGCCACCAACCGCGTGGCAGGCGACACCTTCACCATCAACGGTGCCGCGGGCTCGGCGGACGTCACGTACGCGGCGGCCGACAGCGCCAAGACGGTGGCCGCGCTCATCAACGCGCAGAGCGCCAACACCGGCGTGACCGCCACGGCCACCACCGAGTTCGACCTCACGGCGCTCACGGCCTCGGCGAGCTACTCGCTCAACGTCACCTCGAACAACACCACGGCGGTGACCATCGCCTTCACGGTGGGTGCCACGGTCAACGCAGACGGCCTGTCCGGTGCGGTGAACGCCTTCAACGACGTCGCCTCCAAGACCGGCGTCACGGCCAAGGTCAACAGCGCCGGCACCGGCATCACGCTGACCAACGCCGCGGGCGAGAACATCACCATCGTCAACAACGCCGCCTCCACGGCCGCCGTCACCGTCGGTGGCACCGCCACCGCCGCGGGTGCCACGGCCATCGGCACGGGCCAGCTGACGCTCGATTCGGACAAGTCGTTCAACGTCGCCGGCGCGGTGACGACGGACTTCTTCACCGCGACCGACGCCGCAGGCCAGCTCCAGACCGTTGCCGCCGTGGACGTGTCCAGCGTCGCCGCCGCGAACCGCACCCTGTCCATCGTGGATGCGGCCCTGGCGTCGGTGAACGGCCAGCGCGCCCGCTTCGGTGCCCTGCAGTCGCGCTTCGAGAACACCGTGGCGAACCTGCAGGTGACCTCGGAGAACCTGGCGGCCTCGCGCAGCCGGATCCGCGATGCGGACTTCGCGGCCGAGACCGCCGCGCTGACCCGTGCGCAGATCCTGCAGCAGGCTGGCACCGCGGTGCTGGCGCAGGCGAACGCGATTCCCAACACGGTCCTGACGCTGTTGCGGTAAACCAGGAGGGGCCGGCCGGTCCCGATGCCGGCCGGCCCCGACTGGCGCGCTGATCAGGAGGCGTCGCCATGAACATCACATCGATCTCATCCCAGGCTCCCGGCGGCAGGAACGCCAGTGGAGCGGCAAGCGTTGCCGGCCCCGTGCCCGGTGGCAGCCCTGCGCCCGCGCAGCTCGCCGCCCAGCAGGCCGCCGCGCCCTTGCGCCCGGCGCCCGAGGCGGCCGACGTCCAGAAGGCCGTGGCCCGGGCACAGGAAGTGCTGAGCAGGGCTTCCGCAAACCTCAAGTTCGCCGTGGACGGCGACACCGGCACCATGGTGGTCAAGGTGGTCGACACCGAGACCGACCAGGTCATCCGCCAGATCCCCTCCGAGGAGATGCTGGCCATCGCCCGCAACATCGACCGGCTGCAGGGTCTGCTGGTCAAGCAGGAGGCCTGAAGGCCGCGGGCCTTCAGGTCGGTCCGGGCGAGCCGTTAAGGAGGTCGTCACAGGCGGAGACCCCGATGGCCATTTCATCCCCGGGCATAGGCTCGAACATCGACGTCAACGGCATCGTCGGCCAGCTCATGGCCGTCGAGCGTCAGCCGTTGGCGGCCCTGGACCGCCGCGAGGCGAGCTTCCAGGCCCAGCTCTCGGCCTATGGCAGCCTGCGCGGTGCACTGGCCTCGCTCAAGACCGCCGCCGACGCGCTGGACGATCCGGCCCGCTTCCTCGCCGCGAGCCTGTCCTCCAACGATACCGCGGTGCTCACCGGGTCCGCGGGTGCCGCCTCGCCGCGCGGCACCTACACGGTCCAGGTGGACCAGCTCGCCCAGCGCCAGTCCATCGTCGCCGCCGGCCAGGCCTCGGCCGACAGCGCCATCGGCTCGGGCGCCAGCACCACCATCACCATCCAGCGCGGCACCATCTCGGGCGGCACGCTGGCGAGCGGCATCTACTCGGGGGCCACCTTCACGCCCGAAGCCGGGGCGCCGGCCGGCACGGTCACCATCACCGCGGCCAACAACACCCTCACCGGCATCCGCGACGCCATCAACCAGGCCAACCTGGGCGTGACCGCGAGCATCGTGCGCGACGGTTCCGCGGCGCCTTACCGCCTCGTGCTCCAGGGTGCCACCACCGGCGCCGCCGGCAGCGTGCGGGTGAGCGTCAGCGGCGATGCCACGCTCGCCGGGCTGCTCGCCTACGATCCCCAGGGCACCCAGAACCTGACCCAGACCACCGCCGCGCAGGACGCGAAGCTGGTGGTCAACGGCGTGCCGGTGACCAGCCGCACCAACGTGGTGAGCGAGATCCTCGACGGGGTCAGCCTCACGCTGGCCCGGACGGGCACGAGCACGGTGACCATCGGCAACGCGACGGCGGCCGTGACCCAGTCGGTGCAGGACCTGGTGAAGGCCTACAACGACTTCAACAAGACGCTCACGGACCTCAGCCGCAGCGATCCGGCCCGGCAGAACAGCGGCGTGCTGGTGGGCGATGCCGCGGCCCGCACGCTGCAGGCCCAGCTCCGCGCCACGCTCTCGGCGAGCCTGCCGGCGGCCACCCAGGGCGACCTGCGCAACCTGAACCAGGCGGGCCTGTCCTTCCAGCGCGACGGATCGCTGTCGCTGGACACGGCGCGGCTCCAGTCGGCGCTCAACGCGGACCCGGAGGCCGTGTCGCGCCTGTTCGCCTCGGGCGCGCGCGCCGCCGACCCGCAGCTGCGGATCGTGTCCACGGGCGCGAAGACCACCCCCGGAAGCTACGCGGTGAACGTGTCGGCGCTGCCCGCGCAGGGCAGCTTCGCCGGCAGCGCAGCCGCGGCGCTCACCATCACGGCCGGCGTCAACGACTCTCTCGACGTGTCCGTGGACGGCACCAGCGCCAGCGTCACGATTCCCGCCGGCACCTACACGGCGGCCAGTCTGGCCGCCCAGCTGCAGACCAGCATCAACGGCTCTTCCACGCTCGCGGCGGCCAAGGTGGCAGTCTCGGTGAGCGAATCGGCAGGGGTGCTCACGGTACGCTCGCTGCGCTTCGGTGCCACCTCCAGCGTCACCATCACCGGCAGCGGCGCCTCCGACCTGTTCGGCATCTCGCCCGTGGCGGCCAACGGCACCGACGTGGCTGGAACCATCGGCGGGTCCGCGGCCACGGGCGAAGGCCGCCGCCTGAGCGCTGCATCCGGCAGTGGCGCCGACGGGCTGGTGCTGGAGGTCACCGGCGGCACCACCGGTGAACGAGGCACCGTGCTGTTCAGTCGCGGTTTCGCGTGGCGCCTCAACGAACAGCTTGACACCATCCTCGGCAGCGGCGGCGTGCTCGCGGCGCGCTCGGATGGCATCAACCGAAGCATCCGCGACATCGAGCGGCAGCGCGAGAACCTCGCCCGCCGCCTCGAGACGGTGGAGCAGCGCTTCCGCGCCCAGTTCACCGCTCTCGACAGCCTGGTTTCCAGCCTGCTGTCGACCAGCAGCTTCCTGTCCCAGCAACTCGCCACCCTGAACAACAACCAGTCCTGATGGCCGCAGCCCGCGCGCTTCGCCGCAGCCCGACGGCAGGAGAGATGCGATGAACCCCTATCAGACCACCGGAATCGCCGCCCGCACCTACGCCAGCAACGACGTGGAGACGGGGGTGCTCGCCGCCAGCCCGCAGATGCTGATCGTAATGCTCTACGAAGGCGCCATCCGCGCCATCGTGGCGGCCAAGGCCGACCTGGCCCGGGGCGACCACGCGGCCAAGGGCCGGGCGCTTTCCAAGGCCATCGGCATCATCGACGAGGGCCTGAAGGGATCGCTGGACGTGGAGGCGGGCGGCGACATCGGTGCCAACCTCATGGCGCTGTACGACTACATGACCCAGACGCTGCTCGACGCCAACCTGCGCAACGACACGGGCGCCATGGATCAGGTGGCGGGCCTGCTGCGCGAGCTCAAGGGCGCGTGGGAATCCGTGGCGCGCGGCAACACGCAGCCGCCGCCGGAGCTTCGCACGGCGCCCGAGCGCGCCGCGGCGCAGGCCATGAGCTACGGAAAGGCCTGAGCCGGGTGACGGCGGACGGCATCCTCGCGGCCTGGGAGCAGGCCCTTGCGCTCACCGGGCAGATGCTCGAGGCGGCCCGGTCCAGCGACTGGGACCGGCTGGTGGAGCTCGAGCGCAGCCGCGACCAGCTGCTCGACGCGCTCCGGCGCGAGGACCGAGACCCCACGGGCACGGCGAAGCAGCGCGCCCGCAAGCGCGAGATCATCCAGGGCATGCTGGAGCAGGACGAGGCCATCCGCCTGCTCACCCAGGACTGGATGCGCGAGCTTCGCGAGATCCTGGCGAGCGTCAGCAACTCCCAGCGCCTGGGCAAGACCTACTCCAGTTCCTGATGGCATGGGGCCGGGCGCCCCGGGCGCGTTGACGCCCTGCGCGCCAAGGCAGCAAACTCGGGGGGTCCATCCGATCCGTCCCTGTTGCCGTGGAATCCATCGTCCTCACCTGGCGCGAACTCCTCATCGCCGTGATCGCCATCCTGGCGGTCTACGTCGCCGAGCTGCTGCTGCTGCTGCGCGCGGGCAACGCCCGCGGCCTGCGGCTGTGGAACCGGGGCGCAGAGGCCCGATCCGAGCACTTCGCCGCCACGGCGCTGCGGCGCGAGCTGGCCGACGTTCACAGGCAGGTGGCGGAGCTGCGCGCCGAGGTCGAGCGCCTGCAGGCGCGCGAGCAGCCGCCCCGGGAACCGACCCCGTACGCCCAGGCCATCGACCTGGCCCGGCGCGGCCAGCCCGCGGGCCGCGTGGCGGAGAGTTGCGGCATCTCCCGTGGCGAGGCCGAACTGATCGTCTCGCTGTACCAGCGGCGCTGATCCGCGCCGGGGCCCGCACCCGTCGGGCGGCATCGTGATCGACACCGGACTGCAGGGTCGGCTCGTCGCGCTGGTGCAGTCCTCGCGCGGATTGCTGCTCGACCTGGGGGCATCCAACTCCGCCCCGCCCCCCGGAGTGCGCCCCGGCGATGCGCTCGTGGTCCGCGTGGTGTCGCTGCTGCCCGACGGACGCGCACTCATCGAGATGGCAGGCTCCCGCCTGCCGGTGCGTTTTCCCGACGGCATCTCCGTGACCCCGGGCCAGCAGTTCCGGCTCGCCGTTCTGGAGACGGAACCCGCACTGCGCCTGCAGCTTCCCGAGACCGACGCGGGAACAGGCCGTGGAGCCCCGGCTGCAGCCGTGAACCTCAGCCCGGTGGCAGAGCGCATCGCGGCGGTCCTCCAGGCGACCCGGGACACCCAGTCCGCACCGGCGCCGCTGCCGAACGCGGGTCCCGTGGTGTCCCGACCCGAGACTCGGGGCGAGGCGCTCGCGGCGCCGCTGCGCCAGGCCCTCGAGACCAGCGGGCTGTTCTACGAGTCGCACCAGGCCGACTGGGTCGCTGGCCGGCGTGCGCTGCCGGAGCTGCGCCTGGAACCGCAGGCGCGCCCGGCGCCCGCGCAGGCCGCCGCCGCCGGGGCGC
>CAZXJW010000081.1:0-11633 GCA_964641005.1 uncultured Rhodocyclaceae bacterium | reverse complement strand
GCGCAGGGGACGCCGCGGCGGGTGCGGGCGCCGTGCCCGCGGCGGCGCCGCCAGCCGCGGGCGCAGCGGCAGCGGGCGGTTTCGCCCCGGCCGCCTCCATGGCCTTGAGCCTGTCCTCCATCTGCCGGATCGAGGCCTTGGCCGCCTCGAGTTCGCGGCGCAGCTGCTCCACCGCGGGGTCCTGGGCCAGCACCGAGGCCGGCAGGGCGGCCAGCACGGCCGCGGTGATCGTCTTCATGGCTGTCATGATGTCTTCCCTGGGGCGGCCGGCGTCTTCAGCGCTGGTCCTCGAACACGTTGGCGCCGAGCTGTCCGGCGATGTGCTCGATGGCCTTCATGGAACGGATGCTGTTGCCGGCGGCGTTCAGGCGCGGCGAGAAACCCACGATGGCGCCGCGTCCGGGAACCACGGCCACGATGCCCCCGCCCACGCCGGTCTTGCCGGGCAGTCCGGCGCTCCAGGCCCAGGCACCGGCCTCGTTGTAGAAGCCGGCCATCATCATCACGGCCAGCAGGTGCGGCACGTTGTCGCCCTTCATCACGCGCTTGCCGCTCACGGGATTCACGCCCCGGTTGGCCAGCGTGGCGCCCATCACCGCGAGCTGCTTCGCCGTGACGCCGATGGAGCACTGGCGCGTGTACACGTCCACGGCCTCGAGGGGCTCGGCGTACATGCGGCCCTTGTTGGCCAGGATGTACGCGATGCCGCGGTTGTTCTGGTTGGTGGCCGCCTCGGACTGGTAAACGTCCTCCACCACCGTGAGCTTGTCCGCGGCGAGCTTCTCGTACCAGCCCATGATCTTGCCGAAGCGCTCCTGCGGGCTGCTGGCCATCACCAGGCTGACCGCCGCGATGGCGCCGGCATTGACCATGGGATTGGCCGACATCTGCGGCAGCACCTGGGTGGCGATGATGGAGTTGAACGGCAGGCCGGTGGGCTCCACGCCGATCTTGTCCACGATCACCTGCGGGCTCTGCTCCTCCATCACCAGCGCGGCGGTGAAGGGCTTGGACACCGACTGGATGGAGAACACGTGGTTCACGTCCCCGGCGACGAACACCTCGCCCTTGACGGTGACCACCGCCACCCCGAACAGCTCGGAGGGCACCTTGGCGAGCTCCGGAATGTAGTCGGCATTGGCGCCGTCCTTCAGGTCCTTGAACTTCGCGTGCGCCTCCTTCACCAGGCGGCCGAGGTTCTGGGCATTCCAGGGATCGTTCTCGCGGGCGGCGGCCGGCCCGGCGGGAAGCGCGAGCGGCAGGGCGAGGGCGATGGCTGCGGCGGTCAGCAGGCTACGGCGGCGGATGTCCATTTCTCGTTTCTTCCTTGGCAGGTTCATCGGGCGAGCAGCAGGAGCGGGTTGTTCCAGTCGATACGTCGGTCGGCGCGTTGCGCCACGTCAAAGGATCATTGCCACGTAGCCGAACACGGTGAGCAGCACGCCGGAGATGGCATAGCCCACGGAAAAGCTCACCCAGGGCACGGCACTGCCGATCTCCGCGGCCGCCTCCGCGCAGGGAGCCGAGTGGGAGCGCGCACCGGCCGTGGCGCCCATGAGGATGGCGGTGTTGAGCTTCATCAGGTAGGCACCGACCACCCACACGAGCACCGGCGGCAGCACGGTGACCACGAAGCCGGCGACCAGCAGGTCGATCGCCGTTGAGCCCGACAGGTTGTCCAGCAGCGTGGCGCCCACGTTGATGCCCACGATGGCCACGAACACCGTGAGCCCCAGGTCCTCGAGCAGCTGGCGCGAGGAGTCCGGCGTGGCGGCCACGACCGGGAAGCGCACCCGCAGAGAGGCCACGATCACGCCGCTGACCAGCAGCCCGCCGGCGGCACCCAGCCCGATGGGCATGCCGTTGACCACCACCTCCAGGGCGCCGATGAGGAAGCCCGCGATCATGCCCACGGACAGCACCAGCAGGTCGGTGGAGATGCTCGGGCGCGACACCACGCCTGCGCGCGCCGCGAGCCGGCGCACCGCGTCCACCAGGCCCACCACGTGCAGGACGTCGCCACGGCGCAGGCTGCCGGAGGCCCTCGCCGGCACGGGGCGGCCTTCGCGCTCCATGGACAGCAGCTGCACCGCGCCCCCGAACTCGCGACGCAGCGAGTCCATGTCGGAGTTCACGAATTCGCGGGAGGTGACGAGGATGTCGGCCCGGTCGAGCGCCACGTGCAGGGCCCTGCTGTCGGCGACTTCCGGCCCGATCAGGCCCATGTGGTCGGTGAGCGCGGCCGTGCTGCCGTACAGCGCGACGATGTCCCCCGCGCGCAGCTCGAGGGAATCGGCGGCCGCCAGCACCTCGCCGTCGCGCTCCACGCCCAGCCAGCGATACAGCGGCACCTCGGAGCGCACCGCGCCGACGGTTCGCCCGGCCGTGGCGGGGTTGTCGAGCCGGTAGGCGCGCGCGCCGAAGGCCTCGTGCGCGCCACCCTCGGGGCCGCCAAGCGCCGACTCGCCCATCGCGGCTTCGTACTCGCGTGCGGCGGCACGGGCATCCATGCGGAAGATCGCGGGCAGGTATCGCACCAGCAGCACGATGCCCACCGTGCCCCAGACATAGGTCACGCCATAGGCGAGCGCGATGTTGCCCGACACCTGGGCGGCGGACATGCCCTCGGGGACGACATAGGCACCGCTGGAGACCGCCTGTTCCGCCGCGCCGAGCGCAGCGGACATGGTCATGGCCCCGGCGAGGATGCCGGCGGCCGATCCCGGCGGCAGCTCGAACCAGTGCGCAAGCCCCACCGACAGCGCCAGCCCGCTTGCGCAGCAGATCACCGCCAGCAGGGCGTACTTCAGGCCGTCGCCCTTGAGCCCCTGCACGAAGGCGGGCCCCACCCGCAGCCCCACCGCATGCATGAACAGGTAGTAGAACAGCAGCTTCGTGAACTCGTCGATGGCGAGCTTCACGCCATGTCGCGAGGCGAGCGCGGAGACCACGGTGCCGATGATGATGGCCGAGGCGGTGACGCCGAGGCCGTAGCCCTTCACCTTCACCTGGCCGAGCGCGTAGGCCGCCCCCACGACCCCGAACAGCAGCACGTAGGGCTGGGATGCCAGGAAGCCCGCGAGCGCATCCATGCCGGCCCCGCTCAACCCCGGGCCTTGCGCGCCAGGGCGTCGGTGCGCAGCAGCTTCAGGCCCAGCTCGGCCTGGTAGCCGTGGATCTCCTTCACGTCGAGCTTGCGCATGAAGCCGATGATCGCGGCGTCGATGACCTGGCCCGGCACCATGATCGGGAAGCCCGGCGGGTAGGGGATCACGAAGTTCGCCGACACCATCTCCGGCCCTTCCGCGAGGCGACGGTCCACCTCGGGCGACGCGAGCGGCAGGTGCTCGCAGTCGGTGGCGGCGTAGGCCATGTAGTAGGCGCTGCGCATGTCGCCCTCTACCGTGGCGCCGTCGGGCCGGTCGCGGAAGGCGTCGTGGAAGCGGCTGAAGTCGGGCAGGTCGGGCACGTCCTCCACCAGGGCGCGCACGCGCGCCTCGAAGGCCGCCTTCGCCTCCGGTGCTCCGCCCGTCACGCGCCGCTCGATGTCGCGGGCGATGTCGGCCAGCGCCTTGAGCAGGTGGGCGAGGTCGCTGCGGGTGTTGTTGATGTTGAGCTGCACCAGCACGCTGTTGCGCGAGGTCTTGTTGATCTGGATGTCGTAGCGCTCGGCGAGCAGCGCCTTGAACTGCGACCCGTCCATGCCCGCCCGGCCGCACAGCACCGTGATGCGGGTGGGATCCAGCACGAACTCGTCGTGCTCCACCGCCTCGAGCCAGCCGTCCCAGTCGGTTCCCGCGCCCCCGTAGTCGCGGAAGCCGGACTGGCGGAAGCGCGCCGGGATCATGTCCTCGGGGGTCGCGGCGCGGAAGTAGCGCGACACCAGGGGATTGCCGTTGATCTCGCGGCGCAGCCGCAGGGCGAGCTGGATCATCCCCATGACCAGCCCGTAGCCCTCGAGCTCCATCTGGCGCCGCGCCACATCCAGCGAGGCGATGATCTGCAGGTTGGGCGAGGTCGAGGTGTGGGTGAAGTAGGCCTCGTGGAAGGCCTCCTCCACGGACTGGAAGTCCTGGTCGCGCACCACCACGATGGAACCCTGGCGCAGCGAGGACATGGACTTGTGCACCGAATCGGTCTCGTAGACGCGCACCCGCATGGCATCGGGGTCGGGCATCCAGCGAAGCTCGAGCAGCTTCGGATCGGCGGGATCGAGCGCCGCCATGGCCGCGCGGGCCTCGGCGCACAGGGCGCGCCAGGTCGGGTCGGCGCGGCGCTGCTCGAGCAGCGCCGCCGCCCCCATGGCGGACCGGCGGCGCAGGAAGGGCGTGAAGCGGGCGTAGCCGTACCAGGCCTCGTCCCAGAGGAACACGAGGTCTGGCTTGATGGCGAGGCACTCCTCCATCACCCGCAGGCAGTCGGAGACGTGCCCGTCGAAGGTGCAGTTGGTCAGCACCAGCATGCGCACGCGGTCCAGGCACCCCGCCGCGCGGTAGTCGAGCAGGGCCTTCTTGATGTCGCCGATGGGCACGCTGCCGTACATGGAGTACTGCGCCAGCGGGTAGGCGTCGATGTAGCAGGGCCGGGCGCCCGCCAGGACCAGGCCGTAGTGGTGCGACTTGTGGCAGTCGCGGTCGATCAGCACGATGTCGCCCGGCCGCAGGATCGCCTGGTGGACGATCTTGTTGGAGGTGGAGGTGCCGTTGGTGACGAAGAACGCGTGCTCGCCGCCGAAGGCGCGCGCGGCGGCCTCCTGCGCGAGGCGGATGTTGCCGGTGGGTTCGAGCAGGCTGTCCAGGCCGCCGGTGGTGGCGGAGGACTCGGCCAGGAACAGGTTGGCGCCGTAGAACTCGCCCATGTCGCGAATCCAGTGCGACTTGAACACGGACTTGCCGCGCGCCACGGGCAGGGCGTGGAAGGTGCCCATCGGCCGCTGGGCGTAGTGCTTGAGGTTGTCGAAGAACGGCGTGAGGAAGCGCTCCCCCACGCCCTCCATCAGCGCGAGGTGGAGCTCCATGAGTTCCTCCGCGCCGCGGAACATCCGCCGGATGGGCCCGGCGTCCTCGCGCAGCGAGAGCGCCTCGATGTCGCGCTCGGAGGTGAGGTAGAGATCGAGCTCCGGACGGATGCGGTGGATCACCCGCGCCAGCGCCGGGCCGCGGTCGAGCGCGTCGATGGCGCCCGGGTCGAAGCCGAAGGTGTGCTCGATGCGGCTGCGCATCCGGGACAGGTCGTGGCGCGACTCCACGGGCACCGCGTCCTGGATCACCACCGCCTGGATCAGCGGGTTGAACAGCACCGCCAGCAGCGCATCCTCGAAGCTCCCCGCCTGCAGCAGTTCGTAGACGAAGGGGTCCTCGGGACGGCGCAGGCGGCGCAGTTCGGTGCGCGACTGATCCCAGCGCTGCGGGTCGATGGCCGAGACGTTCAGGACCTCGAAGTAGGGCCGGTGGTGCGCGCCCGGCGCGAGCGGCGCGGGCAGGTAGTCGGCCGCGCTCGATTCCGACTCGCGGGAGGGATCCCATGCGTCGGCATCATGGCGGAAGCGGCCGGAGGCGAGCGCGCCGCGGATCTCGTCGGCCAGGCGCGCGAACGGCTCCGCAAGCCCGGTGGCGACCTGTTCCTGGAGGGCCGCGAGCAGCGACCGTCCAGGGTAGGCATGGCAGGCCTCGGCCGGCTCCATGGCCGCGAGCAGAGCGCGCACGCGCGCCGCCGCCGCGGCCTCGCCGCCCGCCCAGGCGCGGGCATGGACGGCGAGCTCGGCCCAGCGGTCGCCGCGTTCGTCGGCGGCGGTGAAGAAGTCCGACAGCGTGAGAGGAATGGAGATCTGCGCGTGGTTCATCGAGGTTCCCGGGTGAATCGCGTCGGCCGGTGCATCTTCAGGCCGCGCCCATGATCATGACAATGACCCCGCCCCAAAGGGCGAGCAGCACGTTGCCCACGGCGTAGCTCACGCCGTAGCCCAGCGTGGGGATCCGGCTCCCGGCGACCTCCTGCACCGCGGCGAGCGACGGCCCCGAGGTAGCGGCGCCGCAGCAGGCGCCCAGCAGGATGCCCGGGTGCATGCGCAGCAGGAACCGGCCCGCCAGCACGGCCACCGTTAGCGGAACGACGCTGCAGATGACACCCGCCACCACCAGGGACAGCCCGGATTCGCGCAGGCCGCGCACGAAGTCCGGCCCGGCGGAAAGCCCCACCGCGGCGATGAATGCGGTGAGCCCGAGGGAATCGAACAGCCACAGTGCCGGTTGCGGGATGTGGCCAAGGCGCGGATCCACCGAGCTCAGCCAGCCGAACACCAGTCCGCCCAGCAACGTGCCCACGGCCACGCTGAGGTGCAGTTCGAGCGCACCCACGGCGAGAGAGGGCAGACCGACCAGGCCGCCGGCGAACACCGCGATGCCCACGCCGATCATGTTGGTCTCTTCCGTGGGCCGGGATACCCAGCCCAGCAGCGCCGCGGCCGCTTCCACGTGGTGCTTCGCGCCGGTGAGGGTGAGCACGTCGCCCCGCTCGATGACGGTGCGCAGGGTGTAGGGCAGTTCCTGGCCGGCCCGCGACAGGCGGCGGAGGAACACGCCCCGGGTGGCGATCTCCCGGGCGTAGTCGCCCAGCCTGCGGCCCGCCACGTCGCGATTGGTGAGCATCACCTCCAGGGTGACGGTGGGGATGTCCAGCAGCTTGGCATCCTCCACTTCCGCGGCGCGCAGCGGCCCCTGCATCTCCGCCAGCGCCTGGTGGCGACCCGAGAGCGTGACCCGGTCGCCCGCCGCCAGCACCAGATCGGGCCGGGGATCGGCCAGCTCGCCTCCCGAGCGCACCCGCTCGACGAACACGCGGTGGGGCTGGAAGCCGGCCTCGAGCTCCGCCACGGTCCGCCCGGCGAGGGCGGGCGGGATGGCGTAGGCGCGCATGATCACGTCGTAGTAGGCCGACACCACGCCCGTCTCGCCACGCTCCATGCCCATCTCGTCCTCGAGCGCCCGGCAGGACTGCGCCAGGTCCACGCCCAGCAGCCTGGGCGCCACCCGTGACAGGAAGGTGACGGTGGCCACCACCCCCACCAGGTAGGTGACGGCGAAGGCCACGGTGACGTTCGCGGTGAGGACCTCCAGGCGCCCTGCGGCCAGGTCCAACCTCGACAGGGCATCGGCGGCGGTACCCACGGTGGCCGACTCGGTCATGCTGCCCGCGACGAGGCCGGCCGCCGTGCCCGCATCGAACCCGAAGGCCCTCGACACGCCCCACGCGCAGGCGAGCGCGCTGCCGCACAGGATCGTGGTGAGCGCGAGTTGCGGAAGCCCGCTGGACTTCAGGCCGTGGAAGAACTGAGGCCCGGTCTTGTAGCCCACCGAGAAGAGGAACAGGAGGAAGAACGCCGACTTCAGCTCGGCGGCAACGGAGATGCCCAGCTGCCCGATGGCCACGCCCGCGAGCAGGCAGCCGATCACCGAACCCAGCCGGAGGCCGGCGATGCGGATGCGGCCTGCGAGATAGCCGACTCCCAGCGCGAGGAACAGCGCGAGCTCGGGGTGCGCGCGCAGCGCACCGGCAATCCAGTCCATCGGGTCTCCCTCGCGCCGCGCCTCGCACCTCGGACGGGCGCGTCGGGCTTGTCGGCATTCGCGATGCCTTGCACGCGATCTTATCGCGTCGAAGGCCGCAGAAGCACGGCATCGCTTCGCATGACGGGCGCTCCGGCCCGCCTATGGCGGTTGGCGCGCACCCGCGGCTCGGTTACCCTCGCCGCGCCGCCGTCACGGATGCCACCCGTCCCATGGAATTCGTCCTCCTCGCCCTGCCCGCCCTGCTGTCCATCATCAATCCCCTGGGCGGGGCCTTCATCTTCCTCGGCGCCACCGAGGGGCTGCCGCCGGAACTGCGCAACCGCCTGGCGCGCTGGGTGGCGATCCACGGGTTCTTCCTGCTCAACGTCTCGCTCTACGTGGGCGCCTACGTGCTGGAGTTCTTCGGCATCTCCATGCCGGTGCTGCGGGTGGCCGGCGGGATCATCATCGCCATGACGGGCTGGAACCTGCTCCAGGCCGACGACAAGCCCGAGGCGGACAAGGCGCAGCAGCTGGCGCCCAACCGGCCGCCGAGCCAGATGGCCTTCTATCCGCTCACCATGCCGCTCACCACGGGGCCCGGCACCATCTCGGTGGCCATCTCGCTGGGCACCAACCGGAAGCCCGGCCTGGAGGGGCTGCTCAGCTTCGTGGCCGCGGCCACGTTCACCACCGCGCTGATCTGCCTGATCATCTACTTCGCGTACCGCTCGTCCGAGAAGCTCGGCAGGGCCATCGGGCCCACGGGCACCACGATCCTGCTCAGGCTGTCGGCTTTCCTGCTGTTCTGCATCGGCCTGCAGGTGCTCTGGAACGGCGCGCACGACCTGTTCGAGACCATGCTGCGCGAGGCCCGCGAGGCCGGCTGAGACCCCGGAGGCCGCCACTTCGTGCGGCCGCCGGATCACCCTCGCCAGCCTCAGGCGTCCGTGCGTGCCTCCAGCCGCCCGGCGCGCACCGCCGCCACCAGCGCATCGTGGTCGCGCTCGTTGCGGTCGGCATAACGCGCGGCGAAGGCCGTCACGGCATCCTCGAAGGCCGAGCTCGTTCCGAGATAGCCCGTGAGCATCACCGCATCGGCGGTGCGCTTGTGCGCGCGGGCCAGGGCCCAGCCGCAGGCCGAGGCGTAGGCGCGCAGGTTGGCGGGCTTCATGATCTCCACCATGGGCTTGATCTTGGCGTCGCGCAGCTGGCGCAGGTAGAAGTGGCGTCCCGTGAAGCCGCCGGTGGTCCAGCCCAGGAAGATGTCCGAGCCGGCCTGCAGCAGCCGCTGGCCGAACACCACCCGCTCGCCGTCGTGGCCGAAGCGCAGCCGCCCGCAGTAGGGCTCGAGCACCGAGGGGCGCGCCTCCTTGTACTGCAGGAACAGCGGGTCGCCGTTGCCGGACACCAGCAGCGCGATGCCGCAGTAGGTGCCCACGCTGCCCACGCCCACCACCTTCATGGCCACGTCGGCCAGGCGATAGCGGTCGAACAGCAGGTGACGCTCGGGCGGCAGCGTCGACGCGTACTCGGCCAGCATGCGCTCCACCATCTCCCTGAAGCCGGCCTGGCGCTGAATGTCGTCGTCGTGGAAGATCAGCGGCGGCTCGTCGCGGATGCGCGGCGCGCCGCCGGATTCCACCACCAGCCTGGTGTACTCCTTGAGGTGGGCCGACTCGCTCTCGGCCTTGCGGATGCGCTTGAGGTTGAGTTTCTTCATCTCCTCGTCGGCGCCGCCCAGGACGAGCTTCCTGAGGTCGATGGATTCGTAGTAGGCCTCCAGCACCGGCATCTCGGCATAGCGGGCCATGTTCTCGCGGTAGCTGCGCGCCGCCGTCCAGGCGGCCTCGCGGCTGTCGGCCTCGCGGAAGCCGTTGGCGCGCCCGGCGATCACGAAGCTCGCCGCGAGCCGCGCCACGTCCCACTCCCATGGCGCCACCGACACCTCGTCGAAGTCGTTGATGTCGAACACCAGCCGCCGCTCGGGCGTGGCGAATCCGCCGAAGTTCATCAGGTGGCAGTCGCCGCAGGCCATCACGTTCATGCCCGTGACCGGCATGAAGGACAGGTCGTGGGCCATCACCGCGGCCGCACCGCGGAAGAAGGTGAAGGGGCTCGCCATCATCCTTCCGTAGCGGATGGGCACCAGATCGGGCACGCGCCCCGCGCTGCTCGCCACCAGCAGGTCGACGGGATCGGCCCGCCGCGCATCGGGCTCCCAGCGGGCGGCCACCCCACGCGGCACACGCTCGCGCAGCGCCTTGCCGGCCGCCAGGCGCTCGGCGTGGGGCAGTCCGTGGGACTGCTCGGGAAGGTGCGCCTCCTTCACGGTGGAGGTGCGGCGGCCGGCAGCCCGGCGCGGCGCAGTCGTCCTGGCTGCGGGTCTGCGAGCGACGGCGGTCCTGGATGTGGCTGCCATGGGGTCTCCTCGACGTTGACGCGGCGCACCCGCGAGCCGGGTGGGAGGGCCGATTAGACCATCGTCAGGGCCCGGTGGGCACCAGCCGGTTCACCGGCCCGCGGGCATCTCGTCGCGCCGCGGGCGGCCCCGCGTCAGCGACCGCGCCATGAAACGCGCCGGCGCCAGCGAGCGCATCACCGCCGCCGCCACGGGCAGCGGTTCTCCCAGCGCGAGTGCCGCCACCAGCTCGCCGCAAAGGGGCGCGGTGAGCAGTCCGCGCGAACCGTGGGCGAGCGTGCAGAACAGGCCGGGCAGCCAGGGCGCCTCGCCATCGAAACGCGTGGTGGCATCCTTCGCCAGCGCGGCGTAGCGAACGCCGAAGGCGTCCGCGTCCGTGAGCGCGCCCGCCAGCGGC
The DNA here is from genome assembly GCA_964641005.1 of uncultured Rhodocyclaceae bacterium. Taxonomy (GTDB): domain Bacteria; phylum Pseudomonadota; class Gammaproteobacteria; order Burkholderiales. The sequence continues at coordinate 1,267 of CAZXJW010000081.1, read as the reverse complement.
AGGTAGTCGGGCGTCACGCATCGCAGCGCGGCACGGCCGGCGAGCGTCGCCGCGTCCAGGCGGTCCGCACCGACGGCGCGGGCGAACGCCGGGCTGAGCGACTCGAGCCGCGCGAGGTTGTCGGCGTGCTCGCCCGCGCGCAGGTCGGTGGCCGCGTCCCGGATCACGAAGCTCGCGCCCGCGCAGTGCTCGCCGTCCCGGGCCGGCGCCACGTAGCCGTCGCGGCACAGGACGGCGCGCAGCGCGCGGCTCGCCGTGGTGGCCGGCAGGTGGGTGAGCTGGCCGCGGATCACCGACAGCGGCATCCACGCCGCCGGCGCGAAGTCGCGCGCGTCCGCGGCGTTGGCGATCACCACCATGTCGGCTTCCAGGGAAGCTGCCCCCGCGGCGCGGACGCTCCAGCCCTCGCCGCCCGAGGCACGTTCCAGTGCAAGTGCCTGCGTGCGCGTCACGACCCGCACGCCTGGCGTCGCCGCCAGCACCGCGCACAGTGCCGGTGGATGCGCCCAGCCACTGTCGCCGAACCACAGCCCGCCGCTGGCCATCGGCATGCCCGCGAGCGCCGCCGCCTCGCCGGCATCCACGGCGCGCAGCAGCGACGGCGGCCAGTCCTGTTCCGCCAGCAGCGTCTGGCGACGCGCATCGGACTCGTCCTCGGGCATCTGCAGCACGCCGCAGCGCGACCACGCGATGCCGTCCTCGGGCAGCCGCGCGGCCAGTTCGCGAAGCGTGTACTGCAGCCCGTCCGCGAGCAGCCGCGACAGGGTGGTGCCGTGGGGCGAGAGCTTGGCGTAGAGCACGCCCTGGACATTGCCGGAGGCCCCGGCGGCCAGCGTCCCGTGGCGCTCCACCAGCGTCACCGCCACGCCGCGCGCCGCGAGACTGGCCGCGGCCGAGGTGCCGGCGAGACCGCCGCCCACCACCACGGCCGAGCGCGGCGAGGCCGGCACCGGTCGCGACAGCCACGGCGCGGCGCGCTCGCGCGCTCGCGGTGCCACGCAGCGCCCGGCCGTCATCTCGCGCTTGGCCGCGAAACCCGGCGCGCGCCACACCTCGAAGCCCGCCGACTCCAGCGCGCGGCGCACGGCGCCGGCGCTCGACCACGTGGCCACGGTGGTGCCCGTCCGCGACAGCGAGGACACCACCCCCATCAGCTCGGGCGACCACAGTTCGGGATTCCGGTCGGGCGCGAAGCCGTCCAGGAACCACGCATCCACGGTCGCGTCGAGCTGGGGCAGCGTCTCGAGGGCATCGCCCACCAGCAGGG
>CAZXJW010000080.1:0-11702 GCA_964641005.1 uncultured Rhodocyclaceae bacterium | reverse complement strand
GCAATGCGCTGTTCGCGGTGACGGGCAAGCGCATCCGGGAACTGCCGATCCGGCTCTGAGAGAGAATGCGCACACGATGAGCACCGCCCACCTCCTGCGTGCCGCCGCCCGCCGTCATCCGATGGCACCCGCCGTCACCGACCGCCGCGGCACGTGGCGCTACGGAGAGTTCCTCGCCCGGGTGTCCGCCACCGCCGCCTGGCTGCGCGCCCAGCCGGGCGTGGCGCCGGGCGCGCGCGTGGCCATCGCCATGGAGAACTCCGCGGGCTTCCTGCAGGTGCTGTGGGGCTGCTGGCACGCAGGGCTGTGCGCCGTGCCCATCAACGCCAAGCTGCATCCGAAGGAGTTCGCGTACATCCTGGCCAACTCGGGCTCGGTGCTGTGCTTCGCCTCGCCGGCGCTGCACGGGGGCATCGTCGCGGCGCTGGAGTCGGACACGCGCGTGCTGGAGGCCGACGACGCCCTGATCGACCGCATCGCCGCCGGCATCCCGATGGCCATCGAGGAACGCGCCCCCACCGACCCCGCGTGGCTGTTCTACACCAGCGGCACCACCGGACGGCCGAAGGGCGCCACCCAGTGCCACCGCAACCTGCTGTTCCTCTCCCACGCCTATACCGCCGACATCGATCCGCTGGACGAGCGCGACACCATCCTCCACCCCGCCCCGCTGTCGCACGGCTCCGGCGCCTATTCGGTGCCTCACGTGGCCCACGCCTCGCACAACGTCATTCCCGACAGCGGCCACTTCGAGGCCGGCGAGACCATCGCGCTGATCGAGCGCCATCCGAACGTGTCCTTCTTCGCCGCACCCACGCTGGTGGTGCGCATGCTCAACGACGGCTCCATCGGCCACGCCCGGCTCGACAACCTCAAGACCATCGCCTACGGCGGCGCGCCCATGTACGTGAGCGACCTCGAGCGCGCGCTCGAGGTGTTCGGGCCGCGCCTGTACCAGCTCTTCGGCCAGGGCGAGAGCCCCATGACCATCACCGGGCTGGACAAGCGCTCCCACGCGCTTCGCGACCTGCCGGGCCACCGCGAGCGGCTCGCCTCGGCGGGCTGGGCGCGCACCGGCGTGGAGGTGCGCGTGGTGGACGAGGACGACCGCGACCTGCCCGCTGGAGAGGTGGGCGAGATCATCACCCGCAGCGACTGCGTGATGCTGGGCTACTGGGAGAACCCGCAGGCCAACGCGAAGGCGCTGCGCGGCGGCTGGCTGCACACCGGCGACCTCGGGGCGCTCGATGACACGGGCATGCTCACGCTCAAGGACCGATCCAAGGACATGATCATCTCGGGCGGCACCAACATCTATCCGCGCGAGATCGAGGACGTGCTGCTCGGCCACGCGGCCGTGCGCGAGGCCGCCGTGGTGGGCGCGCCGCACCCCGACTGGGGCGAGGAGGTGGTGGCGTTCGTGGTGGCGCATCCTGGCGCCGCCGTGGACGCCGCGGCGCTGGATGCGCGCTGCCTGGAGCACATCGCGCGCTTCAAGCGGCCCAAGCGCTACCTGTTCGTGGAGGCGCTGCCGAAGAACAACTACGGCAAGGTCCTCAAGACCGCGCTGCGCGAGAAACTCGCGGACGGGAAGGTTTCCTGAGATCGTGCCGCCATGCGCGTTGCGGCGCACAACATGTCGTGGTCCCGGAGCGTTGCAATCGCACTTCACGGGGCCTAGGATGCCTTCAGAACAACAGAAACAGCCGGGACAGCATCTCTCTCAAATCGCTCGAGGAGGTGGACCATGTGCTTCGAGTTCGAATGGCTGTACTGGGCGCAGCTGGCCCAGGATGAGGAAAGACGGCGCGCCGAGGCCGAGCAGGTCCGGGCGCGCGAACAGCAGGCCCCGGCAGCGCCGGTGAAGCCCGCTCCCGTCCAGGAACCGGCGCACGCGTGACGCGCCGAAACCAGGGGCTATGACGCCCCGTCCGGGCCCCGCCTCCGCGCGGGGCCTTTTCATTTCTGGCGACCCGACATGATCCTCGTCACCTGGAACGTGCAGTGGTGCCGCGGCGTGGATGGCCGCGTGGATCCGGCGCGCATCGCCGCCGTGGCGCGCTCGCTCGCCGACTTCGACGTGCTCTGCCTGCAGGAGGTGGCGGCGAACTTCCCCGGCCTGAAGGGCAGCCGCGGCGAGGACCAGCCCGCCGAGCTCGCCGCCGCCCTGCCCGGCTTCCAGGCGCTGTACGCGCCGGCCACCGACTTCGAGGACGGCCGCGGCGGGCGCAGCCGGTTCGGCAACCTGATCCTCACCCGCCTGCCGGCGCTGCAGGTGCTGCGCCACGCGCTGCCCTGGCCGCCGGACCCGGCGGTGCCGAGCATGGCGCGGGTGGCACTGGAGGCCGTGCTGGCCACGCCGCTGGGGCCCGTGCGGGTGACCACCACCCACCTGGAGTACTACTCCTCCGCCATCCGCATGGCCCAGGTGCACGGCCTGCGCCGCCTGCACGACGAGGCCTGCGCCCACGCCCGGGCGCCGCGGCGGGACGGCGATCCGGGCGAACCCTTCGCCGCACAGCCGCGGCCTGCCACGGCCATCGTCTGCGGCGACCTGAACTTCAAGCCCGAGGACCCCGAGCACCGACAGATGACCGCACCCTTCCCCACCGGCGCGCCGGCCTTCATGGACGCCTGGGAGGCCGCGCACCCGGGGCGCAGCCACCCGCCCACCGTGGGCGTGCACGACAAGTCGTGGCCGCTGTACTGCTGCGACTTCCTGTTCGTCACCGAGGATCTCGCCGGGCGCATCCGGCGGGTGAGCGTGGATGCGGCGACGGATGCGTCGGATCACCAGCCCATGGTGCTGGAGTTGGGTTGAGCCCTGACGGCGCCCCCCTCCAAAGAAATCGCCTTCGCAAGGGGTTTTCGCGAGCAGGGGGTTATCTCAAGAAATCACCTTCGCAAGGGGTTTTCCGGGAAACCCCTTGTGCGAGAAAACCCCTTGCGAAGGTGATTTAAGGCAAGCGAGAAAACCCTTGCGAAGGGGTTTTCAGGAGACGAGCTCCTCCCGCCACACCGCCCGCGCCTCCAGTTCCACTTCCACGCCCTCCACGGGCGGACGCCCGAGGTGCCAGCGGATTCCGCGGCGGCCGGCATCGCCCACGGCCGGCGCGAGGAACTCCTCCACCAGCGCGCCCGGCGCGGACGCCGCGTAGAACTCCACCTGCGTGGCGCTCTCCCACGACTGCCCCAGCTCCGCCAGCCGCGCGCCCACGGCGTCGAAGACGAAGCGCAGCTTGCGGCGCATGCCCTCGGGCGAGGTGTCCCCCGCGGCCACCACGTTGCCGCCGGGGCCGATCTCGGTGATGCCGGACATGACGAAGCTCGGCCCCTTGCGCCCGCCGGGCACGGCGTAGGAAAAGCCGTGCACGCTGGGCTGCTCGGGCGGTTCGTGCACCGGCGCCACGTTGGTGCGGCTCACGGGATTGCGGCCCTCCACCAGCATGCCCCAGCGCACCAGCCGCTCGAGGTAGGGCTGGTTGAAGGCGCGAAAACCCGCCATGGACAGCTGGGAGGGGATGCGCAGCTCCATCCCGCACAGTGCCTGCATGGGCCGCTCGCGCGAGGCGAGGTGGCGCTCGATCAGCGCGTATGCCTCTTCCAGCGGCAGCCAGGGCCTGAGGACGGCGTGCACGATCTCGAAGCCCTCGGCCGCCACGGCGCCACCGGCGAACACCGGTCCGCCGGGCAGGAAGCGGAAGCCGCCGCGGGGGTTGTCCACCAGCGCCGGCGCGCCCTGGGCTCGCGCCACGAGCCCGGCGCCTGAGAGCATCAGTCCTGCCGCGGCCAGGAGCCGCCGGCGCCGGGGGTCGAATCTCCGCCCCGATCCACCGCAATCGTTTGCCGTCATCGTGCACCTCGTCTAGCCTTGCGACCCTCTCGCGCGGCCCCGTCGTCCCGTCGATGGTAACCACGCCGCCGCACCCTCCGCACCCCCGTTCGCCGCATGGATTCCGCCGTCCCCTCCCCGCCCCTGGGCCGACTGCCCGCCGTGCGCCATGACGCCCATGGCCGGCGCCGGGTGGACATGCGCGCCGTGGCGGCGCTGGCGCTGCCGCTCATGCTCAACAGCGCCGTGCAGCTGGTGCTCAACCTCACCGACACCTGGTTCATCGGCCGGCTGTCGGTGCAGGCCATGGCGGCCCTGGGCGCCACCCACTTCTTCGCCATCGTGTTCTTCCTGGCCTTCGGCGGCGTGGGCCTGTGCATCCAGACGCTGGTGGCGCAGGCCTACGGGGCCCGTGCGAGCCGCCGCGCCAGCCGGGCCACTTGGCTGGGCGTGTGGGCGGCGCTGCTCACGGCGCCCGCCTTCCTGGCCGTGGCGCTGCCTGCCCACGCGCTGCTGGGGCTGTTCGGCCTCGACCCCGCCATCCAGGACCTGGCCGCGCAGTACTGGACGCCGCGGCTGCTCGGCGGCCCCCTCGCGGTCGCGCTGTGGGCCGTGTCGGGCTTCTTCAACGGCATCGGCCGCACCCGCGTGACCTTCTACGTCATGCTGGTGATCGCCGTGGTCAACGCGCTGCTCAACGAGCTGCTGATCTTCCGCTTCGGACTGGGCATCGCCGGCTCGGCCTGGGCCACCACGGCCTCGCTGGCGCTGGGCTGCGGGCTGCTGGTGGCGCTGTTCCTGTCCGCCGCATTGCAGCCCGGTTACAGGACGCGCCTGACCTGGCGGCCGTCGCCGAAGGGCCTGAAGCGCGTGTTCGCGCTGGGCATCCCCACCGGCGTGTTCCCGGCCGTGGACCTGGTGGCCATCTCGCTGTTCCAGCTCATGCAGGTGCGCCTGGGCGCCGTGGAGGGCGCCGCCACCCAGATCGTGATGATGCTCACCGCCATCGCCTACCTGCCGGCCATCGGCATCGCCATGGCGGGCACCACGCTGGTGGGGCAATCCATCGGCGCAGGCGACCGCCCGTGGGCCGCGAAGCTGGGCAACCGCATCATCGCCCTCACCACCGCCTACATGGGTGCGGTGGGCGTGCTCATCGGCCTGGGCGGGCCGTGGCTGATCCCGCTGTTCACCGACGCCGCCCACCCCGATTCCGCGGCCGTGCTGACGCTGGGGCTGAGGCTGGTGTGGATCGCCGGCGCCTACCAGGTGTTCGACGCGCTCAACCTCGCCAGCGCCTTCTGCCTGCGCGGTGCGGGCGACGTGCGCGCACCGACGCTCTACGTCATCGCGCTGGCGTGGCTGGGCTTCGTGCCGCTGGCGCACATGGCCTCCTTCGCGCCGGGCCAGGGCTGGGTCGACGCATTGCCGCAATTCGGCTGGGGTACAGTGGGTGGATGGACTGCTGCGCTGCTCTACGTGGTCGCGCTCGGGCTCATCATGTGGCTGCGCTGGCGCTCCGGCGCGTGGCGACGCATGTCGGTATGAACGCGGGTGTGACGTTGCACGTCACGCGTTCGACCATTTGCGCAGGTGGCATACGTGATGCGTTGAATCGGGCACGGAGATCAGACCCGCAAAGGAGGTCGAAAGAAAATGGAAACCCAGGTCGTGACCGAACGCCGCGCGCCGCCCAAGGCGAAGCTCTCGCGCCCCATCCACACCGAACGCGATTACCGTGAAGCCAAGGCGCTGCTCGCGCGCACCATGCGCGGCGCCCGCAGCACCGAGGCCGCGCTGCGCGCCGAGGCGCTGCTGCGCGAGATCGTCGATTACGAGATCCGCATCGATGCGCAGGACCAGGAGGAGACCTGGGGCCTGCTCGATCCGGACCTCGACCAGTACCAGGGTCCCCGTCGCCGCTGGGTCGACCAGGCCGGCGACGAGACCGAGTGAGCCGGCGCGACACCGCGAAGCCCACCGACCCCACCGTCTCCTCCCAGCAGGACGCCCGCGCAGCACGGCGGGCTTTACAAGGCGCCTTCGGGCGCCTTCTTGTCGCCCCCGCCCCGCGCGCTATTCCAGGCTGACCAGCCAGGCGATCAGGTCGCCCTTCTCCCTCGCGCTGCAGTCCCGCCGCAGCAGCAGCCGGCAGTTCACCGCGAAGTAGCGCTCCACCTTGTCGAAGTCGTTGAAGCGCTCCGGGTTCGCCCCCGGCGCGAAGGCCCCCATGTGGCGCTTCTTGGCGTGCTCCGGGTCGGGATGCTCGTCGTCGTTGATCACGTGGCAGGCGCGGCACAGCACCGGCGCGCGATGGGCGCGGAAGCCCTGGCGCGGGTCCTCCAGGTGGCAGGACGAGCAGCTCGCCTCGCCGGGCCCCGACAGCGGGTGGCGCGCGAAGTAGAAGGCGCGGCCGCGCTCGGGACTGAAGCCGGCGAAGGCCGGGTCCTCGGCGCGCGCGGCGACCGCGTAGCGCGCCAGCAGGTCGGCGGGCGCCTGGGCGCAGGCGACCGGCGCCGCGAGCGCCACGAGCAGCCCCGGGAGCGCCCAGGCGGCCCGGCGCAGCCCCCACCTCACGAGGGAAACCGCCGGTACAGATCGGCCACCTGCTCCGGGGTGAGCAGCCGCAGCTTCTCCCCGCGCAGCAGCAGGCACAGCTTCGCCGTCTCCTCAAGCTCCTCGGTGGCGTTCACGGCAGCCTCGAGGTCGTCGCCCGCCACCACCGGCCCGTGGTTGGCCAGCAGGATGGCGTGGTGGCGCCCGGCCACCGCACCCACGGCGTCCGCCAGGCCCATGTCGCCCGGGGCGTAGTAGGGCAGCAGCTTGAGCCTCCCCACGCGCATCACGTAGTAGGCGGTGATCGGCGGGATGGGCTGCTCCGGGTCCAGGTCCGCCAGCACCGACAGCGCCACGGCATGGGTGGAGTGCAGGTGCACCACGGCGCCCGAGGCGCGCCGCTCGCGGTACATGGCGAGGTGCAGGAAGTTCTCCTTGGTGGGCCTGTCGCCGGACACGAAGTTGCCCTGCAGGTCCACCTTGGACAGCCGGGCCGGGTCCAGCCGGCCGAGGCAGGCGTTGGTGGGCGTGAGCAGGAAACCGTCGTCCAGCCGCACCGAGACGTTGCCCGAGGAGCCGGGCGTGAGGCCGCGGTCGTAGAGGGACTTCGCGAGCTGGCAGATCTGCTCGCGCAGAGCGGATTCGGCGCTCACGCGTAGCACCCGAATGCCCGCGTGAAGAAGTCCGGCCCGCCGAAGTTGCCCGACTTGAGCGCCAGCGCCAGCCGCGGCTCGGACAGCGAGGCCGTCCAGGGAACGCCCGGGTCGATCTCGGCGCCGATCTGCAGGCCCTCCACGCCCAGCGCGCTCACCACCGCGCCCGAGGTCTCTCCGCCGGCGACCACCAGCCGGCGCACGCCACGCGCCACCAGGCCGCGGGCAACCTTGGCGAGCGTCTCCTCCACCAGCGCGCCGGCGTGCTCGCGGCCGAGCTTCGCCTGCACCGCGGCCACCGCCTCGGGCGAGGCCGTGGAGTAGATGAGCACCGGACGCTCGCCCAGCCGCGACGCGGCCCAGTCGAGCGCCTCGGCCGCCACGTCGCGCCCGGCGGCGGCGGCGAGCGGATCCACCTCGAGGGCGTCGTGGGTGGCGCGCATGTGCGCCACCTGCCCCTGCGTGGCCAGCGAGCAGCTGCCCGAGATCACCGCGGCGGCTCCGGAGATCGGCGGCAGGGGCGCGTGAGCGCCGCGTTCCAGCAGCCCGGCGCGCACGAAGTTGGCGGGCAGGCCCATCGCCATGCCCGAACCGCCGGTGACCAGCGGCAGGCCGGCGCAGGCCTCGCCCAGCGTGGCGAGATGGGCGTCGTCGAGGCTGTCGAGGATGGCATGGCGCACGCCCTCGCGGCGCAGCGCCTCGAAGGCGGCGCGCACGGCCTCCGCGCCGCGGTTCACCACCGTCACCGGCACTAGGCCCACCTTGTGGCGGGTCTGGCGCTGGAGCACCCGCACCAGCGACGGGTCGGTCATGGGCGTCAGCGGATGGTTGCGCATGCCCGACTCCGAGAGCAGCACGTCACCGACGAACAGGTAGCCCTGGTAGACCGTGCGCTTGTTGGTGGGGAAGGACGGGTTGGCCACGGTGAACTCCGCGCCCAGCGCGTCGCACAGCGCGTCGGCCACCGGGCCGATGTTGCCGCGGTCGGTGGAGTCGAAGGTGGAGCAGTACTTGAAATAGATCTGCCGCGCTCCGGCGGCGCGCAGCCACGCGAGCGCCGCGAGCGACTGCGACACGGCCTCGGGCGCGGGATTGCTGCGCGACTTGAGCGCCACGATGACGGCATCGGCGTCCGGCACCGCGAGCCCGGCCCGCGGCACGCCGAGCAGCTGCACGGCGCGCATGCCGGACTTCACCAGCGTGTTGGCGAGGTCGGTGGCGCCGGTGAAATCGTCGGCGATGCAGCCGAGCAGGACGCTCACGGGCGGCCCCGGCCGCGCGCGGCGGGATTCTGGCAAGGCATGGCGGTCTCCCCCTGGAGGATCGTTGTTCTCGTGCCGCGAATGCTAGCAGCGGCAGGGGGCGTGCGGGCCGCGCTCAGGAGCCCGCGTTCTCCTTCAGCCACGCGATCACAGCGGCGCGCTCCTCGGCCTTGGGCAGGTAGTGGCTGGGAAGGAAGCGCTCCCACTTCGCCACCCGTTCGCCAGCCGGCGTGCGCGAGGCGTAGGCGATGAGCTTCTCCTGGTTGTGGCAGGCGAGGCAGCGCTGCTTGACGATCTTCGTGCCCTCGGCCAGGTCGTCGGCGGAGGCGGGAACGGCGGCCGCGCCGAGCACGGCGGCAGCCAGCAGGCAGAGGACGGGCACGAGCAGGCGGGACATGGAAACGCTCCGGTTCGCCGCCCGGGCGGGCGGACGAGGCAAGCGTGCACCGGCCCCACGGGGGCCGGCTTGACCTGCCTCAACGCCAGTGCGGCGGGATGGTCCCGGCGAAGTAGGGCAGCGCCTCCACGCGCGCCATCCAGGCGCGGAACACCGGCCCGAGCGTGGCGGGCAGGTCGAGGTCGGGCTTGCGCCTGTCCATGCGCAGCAGCAGCGCCGCGTGCGGATAGAGCGTGAAGTCGGCCGCACCCGGCCCGGGGCCCGCCACCCAGTCGCCCGCGATCAGCGTCTCCCAGCGGGCGGCCTCCTTCACCAGACCCTCGCGGCCCCTGGCGATGGCGTCCAGGTCCCACTGCTCGGGCTTGCGGAACAGCAGCTGGTCGAGCAGCGGGTCGGTGGCACCGGCGAAGTAGAGGTCGGCCTCGAGCACCAGCCGGCGCGCCACGGCGCGCTGGCGCAGCTCGCCCGGGAACAGCCGCGGCGCATCGGGGAAGCGCTCGTCGAGGTACTCCAGGATGGCGGCCGACTCGTAGAGCGCGAAGCCCTCGTCCACGATCACGGGCACCTTGCGCCGCGGGTTGAGGGCGGCGAACTCCGGGGTACGCAGGTCGCCGGCGGAGAAGGACAGCGCCTTGAGCTCGTAGGGCACTCCCTTGGCCTCGAGTGCCAGCCAGACGCGCCAGGCGAAGGGCGAACCGGATCCGTAGTGGAAGGTGATGGGCACGCGAAGCTCCAGGCCGGGTTGGGGAGGCCGATGATAGGGCGGCGCGGATCACGCCGACGCGCGAGCCCCGCCTTGCTACCATCGCCGGCTCCCGCAGCCCGTGCTGCCGCTTCCCGGACCCGCCCCCCCGTATGGACGCCAACGTCATCCAGGCCATGGCCCGCTGGCCGAACGTGCCGGCCGTGTTCGGCTGGCTGGAGCTCGACCGCCGCGGCCAGTGGCTGATCAAGGGCGAGCGCATCGGCAACGCGGCGTTCAACGACTTCATCGGCCGCAATTACTCGGCCGACTCGGACGGCCGCTGGTTCTTCCAGAACGGTCCGCAGCGGGTGTTCGTGCGGCTGCACTACGCGCCCTTCGTCTATCGCGCCGTGCCCTCGGAAGGCAATCCGCCGGGGCTCGAGACCCACACCGGGCTGGCCGTGGCCCAGGTGCGCGAGGCGCTGGTGGACGAGGCCGGCGGCCTGGTGCTGCGCACCGACGCGGGCGTGGGCGTGGTGAGCGACCGTGACCTCGGGCTGCTGGCGCCGCTGCTGCAGGATGCCGAGCGACGGCCGCTCGGCGAGGCGGAACTCGAGGCGCTGCTGGCGGGACGCGCGGTGGCCGGGGCCATGCTCGACTGGGGCCCGCGGCGCGTGCCGCTGCAGGTGGTGCGAAGCGCCGACGTGGCGCGCCGGTTCGCCTTCGATCCCGATCCCCGGCCCGCGGCCGGCGAACCCGACTGCTGAAGTCCGGAGGGGGGACCCTTCGATGGCGGCCTCGGGCGTATCAGCGGATGCGCTTCGGGCTGAAGGACTCCTCGATGTTGTCCTCGAAGAAGCTGTTGGGCGACGGCGAGGCCATGAAGCGGCGGTGGATCTCCGCCGACACCCGGCCGTACTGCACGATCGATCCGCTGGAGAACTCCACCTCCAGGGTCTGGCTGGCGGGGTCGTAGCCCACCGAGCGGATCTTCGAGGCATTCACGCGCTTGCGTTCCATGGGGTTCCTCCGGACTGAAGGGGGCAGCGGGCGCTTCCGGCGGCTATTCGAGCGCTTCCCGGACGATGCCCTCGAGCAGGGCGTCGGCGCGCGCGAGCGCGGCCCTGAGGGCCTCTGGCGCGTCCGGCGGGGGCAGCGGGCGGCGGTACCCCACCCGGATGCGGCCAGGCTCGGCAGCGAGCTCGTAGACGGTGATGGCGTAGGGGCAGTAGGCCACGAAGCGCGGATCGGCGGCCGTCACCTCGCGCGACAGCGCCGAGGAGCAGAACTCGATCACCTCGGCGGCCAGGAAGGTGCGCCCGGACACCCCGAGGTCGCGGCCGGTGCGATCGAGCATCTCGCCGATGCGAGACACATGGCCCAGGGCCAGGCCGCGGCCCTCAATGGCCAGCACGACCCGCTCGCGCAGGTCGGCGAAGCTGCCCGCGACGGACTGGAAGACCACCGGGTCGGCGGATGCGCCACCCCCGGCAACGGCGCCTGCACCGCGGGCATCGTCGGCATCGCAGCCTGGTCCGTGGACGGCCAGCAGGATCGCCACGACGCCTGCGACCGCGCGCCACGTCCGTGCGAACGCCCGCCGCGCAGGCCATCGCGCAGGACTCGTCGAGGGGGAAAGGGAAATCATCGGCCGGTCCACGGCAAAACTTTAGCGCCGTGGCGCAGCGAAAGCGACCACAACGCCGCCTCCGGGGCGGTTCGTGGTGCAGGGTGCTGCCTTCAACCCACGCGCCAGGGCGGCGCGCGTCAATCCAAGAGCCCGCGGATCAGCGACTGGGATCCATCCCGGATGCAGGTCCGACCGCAGGCATCTGGTAAGCGCTTAGGGGCGCTTAGTTAGGCCGACCAGCCACCGGGAAGGGCCAGGCCGCGGGAGCCGACACGGGCTTCGGCGCGGGTGCCGGCGCAGCCGCAGGGGCAGCCGCAGGCTTCGCAGCGGCCTTCTTCGGCGCAGCCTTCTTGGCAGCAGCCTTCTTCGGCGCAGCCTTCTTGGCAGCAGGCTTCTTCGCCGCAGCCTTCTTGGCAGCAGGCTTCTTCGCCGCGGCCTTCTTGGCAGCAGGCTTCTTGGCCGCCGTCTTCTTCGCCGCCGGCTTCTTCTTGGCAGCAGTCTTCTTCGCTGCCGGCTTCTTGGCAGCGGCCTTCTTGGCGGCAGGCTTCTTGGCCGCCGTCTTCTTCGCCGCCGGCTTCTTCTTGGCAGCAGTCTTCTTCGCTGCCGGCTTCTTGGCAGCGGCCTTCTTGGCGGCAGGCTTCTTGGCCGCCGTCTTCTTCGCCGCCGGCTTCTTCTTGGCAGCAGTCT
>CAZXJW010000079.1:0-11780 GCA_964641005.1 uncultured Rhodocyclaceae bacterium | reverse complement strand
ACGTGGACGACGAGTTCCGCTCGATGATCCGGCAGCTCATCACCTTCATGATGGAGGATCCGCGCACCATCTCCGCCTCCATCGAGATCCTGTTCATCGCCAAGGCCATCGAGCGCATCGGCGACCACGCCAAGAACATCTGCGAGTACGTGATCTACATGGTGAAGGGCAAGGACGTGCGCCACACCAGCGTCGAGGAGATCGAGCGGGAGATCATGGGCTGACCGCCCGGGGGTGAGCGTGGGTGAGGCGCTGACCGCAGAACGCCGCGGTGTCGCGGTCGCGGCACGCGGCGGCACCGAGCCCGCGGTGGTGGCCGCGGTGGACCTCGGCTCGAACTCGTTCCGCCTCCAGGTGGGGCGGGTGGTGGACGACCAGATCTATCCCCTGGACAGCCTGCGCGAGCCGGTGCGCCTGGCCGCCGGCCTGTCGAGCGACAAGCGCCTCGACGAGCCCTCGCAGCAGCGCGCGCTCGACGCCCTGCACCGCTTTGGCGAGCGGCTGCGCGGCTTCGACCCGGCGACGGTGCGCGCGGTGGGCACGAACACGCTGCGGGTGGCCAAGAACGCCCGCGACTTCCTCAGGCGTGCGGAGGCCGCGCTGGGATTCCCCATCGAGGTGGTGGCCGGCAAGGAGGAGGCGCGGCTCATCTACCTGGGCGTGTCCCACAGCCTGCCGCCCACCACCGAGAAGCGCATGGTGGTGGACATCGGCGGGGGCTCCACCGAGTTCATCATCGGCAGCGGCTACAAGCCCCAGAAGCTGGAGAGCCTGTACATGGGCTGCGTCAGCTTCACCCTGCGCCACTTCGACGGCGGACGCATCACCAAGGGCAGCCTCAAGCAGGCCGAGACCGCGGCACGCATCGAACTGCAGACCATCGAGCGCGAGTTCTCGCGCGGCCACTGGAAGCAGGCCGTGGGCTCCTCGGGAACGGCGCGCGCCATCGGCGAGCTCATCGAGGCCAACGGCTGGAGCGACGGCAGCATCACGGCCGAGGGCCTGGAGCGGCTGCGCGGCCACCTGCTCAAGGCCGGCGAGGTCGACCGCATCGTGCTGCCGGGCCTCAAGCCGGACCGCGCCCAGGTGCTGCCCGGAGGCTTCGCCATCATGAGCGCCATCTTCGGCGAGCTGGGCGTGGACCGGATGATCCTCGCCACCGGCGCCATGCGCCAGGGAATCCTCTACGACATGGTGGGGCGCTTCCACCACAAGGACATGCGCGACGTCACGGTGCGCCAGTTCATGAAGCGCTACCACGCGGACGCCGCGCAGGCGCGGCGCGTGGAGGCGCTCGCGCTCGAGTTCCACGGCGCGCTGGCGCGCCGCCGGGAGGCCCAGGACGACTCCGTGCGCCAGCTCATCGCCTGGGCCGCCCGGCTCCACGAGATCGGCCTGTCGGTGGCGCACACCGGCTACCACAAGCACTCCGCCTACATCCTGGGCAACGCGGACATGCCGGGTTTCTCCCGGATGGAGCAGGCGCACCTGTCGCTGCTGGTGCTCGCCCACCGCGGCACGCTGGAGAAGATCCGGCCCATGGTGAGCGATGCCAACGACTGGCCGATCATCATGGCGCTGCGCCTGGCGGCGCTGTTCCATCGCACCCGCGGCCCGGTGGCCCTGCCGGCCATCGAGGCGGCCTGGAAGGACCGCAGCTTCGAGCTCGACCTGCCGCTCGCCTGGCTGTCGCGCTACCCGCTCACCGCCGCCGCGCTGCGCAGCGAGATCCGCGAATGGCGCGACATCGGCTTCGATCTCGACGTGCCGGTGCTCGACGAGCTGGAAGGCTCGCTCGATCCGACGGTGGACTGAACCCGGCTCACCCCGTCGCCGCGCGGGTCCCGCGCCCGGTCCGTGGCCGCGTGGAAGGCGCGCCGCTCAGTCCAGCAGGTCGGGGTTCACCACGCCGCGCACCACCACCTGGGCGCTCTCGCCGCGCACGCGGTGGGCCAGCCACCACAGCCCGCCCTTCTTCACGCTGAACTCCATCGGCCGACCGGCCAGCAGCAGCCCGGCCACCTGGCCCAGCGTGGGCTGGTGACCCACCACCAGCACGGCACCGCCGGCGTCGGGCCAGCCGGCCGCGGCCAGCACGGCCTCCGGCGCCGCGCCCGGTGCGATGGCCGGCACCACCTCGAACTCGCGCTCCAGCGCCGCCACGGTCTCGCGGGTGCGCACCGCCGGGCTCGCGAGGATGCGCACGCGCCGCGGCATGTGCGCGCCGAGCCAGGCGGCCACGGCCTCGGCCTGGCGCCGGCCCTTCTGGGTGAGCGGGCGCGCGAGGTCGGGCGTGCCGTCCTGGGCCTCGGCGTGGCGCCACAGAAGAAGATCCATGGGATGTCTCCTCGGCGAGGCCCGTTCACCAGAACGGCCGCGCGGCCTCGATGCGCGACCAGGCGTGGGTGAGGTGTCCGAGCCCCTCGCGGGCGCGGGCGGCGGTCCAGCCGTGCACCAGGCCGGCGGCGTGGGCCACGGCCGGTTCGCTGCAGTCCAGGCCGGCGAGCAGGCGGGCCGTCACGGAGGCGTCGTTGAGGCCGCCGAGGATGTCCTGCAGCTCGGCGGTGCAGGCGATGTACTCGCGCACCTCCCTGCGGGTGTGGAGGCGCTGCAGGAACTCGGCGGCGTAGCGCAGCTTCTTGACCTCGATGCGCAGGGCATGCAGGCCCTCGGCGTCGAGCCTGCCGATGCCGTGGCCCGCGCGGCGCACGCGGCGCGCCTGTCGGGAGAGCAGGCGGGCGGCGAAGTCCTTCAGGGGCAGTGCCCGGAGCGCGACGGCACGCTCGTCCATCGATTCCCGCCAGGGCCGCGTCACCAGCGCCTCGCCCAGCTCCAGCAGCAGGGCCGTGAAGGCGGGCGCGGCCACGGCCTGGCGCGCCGCCGCGCGCGCCGCCGCGCGATGGGCCTGCGCCTGCGCCAGCAGGCCCGGCAGTCCGGGTGCGTGACCCAGCGCCGCGTCCAGCGGCGGCAGGGTCTCGGTCACGAACACGTCCCAGTCCCGGGCGGCGCCCAGGGCCGTGCCCAGCGAGCGCAGCGCCCCCAGCAGCGGCTCGACGGACGTCCTCGGGACCACCGGCCGGAACAGCGAGAATGCGCTGCGCAGCCGCCTCAGGGCCACGCGCGCCTGGTGCACGTACTCCACGTCGTCGGAGGCGAGCACGCCCTGCTCGTTGGCCTGCAGCTGGACGAGGCAGGACGACACGATGGCGTCGAAGGCCGCGGCGGGATCCATGTCGGCGTCGAGCACGGGCGCCTCGGCCCTCGCCGGCCCCGCCGATGGGCGGGGATCGAGCAGGGCGTAGCCGCGTTCGGCCTTGGACCGGTCGCTCAGCCGCAGCGGCAGCTGGTCGACCAGGGTGCGCGTCCAGGCGAACAGCCTGGCGGGGTCTCCCTCCCGGAGCTCGATCTCGAGCTCGCTGATGGGCGCGCTGCGCGTGCCCGCAATGATGCTGCCGTGGTCGGCGCACAGCTCCGCGAGGGTGCCCGCGCCGAGGTCCACCATCCGCGAGGTGCGGCGGAAGTCGGTCACGAACACCGGCTGCAGCCGCGCGCGCAGTCCGGCATCGGCGAGCAGCCCGGCCGCGGGCGTGGCGGCCAGCGCCACGAAGTTGAGCAGCTGCGCGGCGGCGGGGGCGTCGTACTCGCCGCGCTCGTGCAGCCCGCCCCGCACGCGGCCCCCGGCCTTGAGCGTCTGGATCCAGCGCGTGCCGGCGCGGCGCAGCCGCAGCGCCATGCCGTGGCGCGCGAGGTCGAGCTCGGGCGTGTCGTAGTAGACGGTGTGGACCTGGCGGGACACCGGCCGTCCGCGGGTGGCGGCCGCCACGGCGGGCACCCGCCCGAGGCCGGCGATGCGCTCCGGCGGCAGCAGCAGCTTGAGCTCGGTCTCGACGGCCATGGCGCGCCGCCGTCCGGGGCTAGAGGGCTGCCGCCGGGGCAGCCATCTGCTCGAGCAACTCGCGCTGGGCGCAGCGCAGCTTGCCGCCGGCGGCGGGGGCGCGGCGGCGGTAGCCGCCCTCGGCATCCATCTCCCACGCCTGGGTGTTGTCCTCCAGGTAGGGCTTGAGGGCCTCGGCGATGACGCGCCGCTTGAGCTTCGCGTCGAGCACCGGGAAGCAGAGCTCGATGCGGCGGAAGAAGTTGCGGTCCATCCAGTCGGCGCTGGAGAGGTAGACGCTGTCGCTGGAGCGGAAATAGAACACGCGGTGGTGCTCGAGGAAGCGCCCGATCACCGAGCGCACCTTGATGTTCTCGGACAGCCCGGGGATGCCCGGGCGCAGCGCGCACACGCCGCGCACGATCAGGTTGATCTTGACGCCCGCGCGCGAGGCCTCGTAGAGCTCGTAGATGATCTCGGGCTCGAGCAGCGCGTTCATCTTGGCCGTGATCCCGGCCGGCTTGCCGGCGCGCGCCTGCTCGGCCTCGCGGGCGATGGCCTCCATGAGCCTCGGGTGCAGGGTGAAGGGCGACTGCCACACGTGGGTGTGGCGCCCGGCGCGGCCCAGGCCCGTGAGCTGCAGGAACACGTCGTTCACGTCCGAGGTGATGTCCTCGTGGCAGGTGAGCAGGCCGAAGTCGGTGTAGAGGGTGGCGGTGCGCGAGTGGTAGTTGCCGGTGCCGAGGTGCACGTAGCGGCGCAGCCGGCCGTCCTCGCGGCGCACCACCATGGCCATCTTGGCGTGGGTCTTGTGGCCCACCACGCCGTAGACCACGTGCGCCCCGACCTCCTCCAGGCGGGAAGCCCAGTTGACGTTGGTCTCCTCGTCGAAGCGCGCCAGCAGTTCCACCACCACGGTCACGGCCTTGCCGTTGCGCGCCGCGTCGATCAGGTGCTCCATGAGCTCGGAGTCGGCGCCGGTGCGGTAGACGGTCTGCTTGATGGCCACCACCGCGGGGTCGTTGGCGGCCTGCTCGATGAAGTGCACCACCGGCTTGAAGGACTGGAAGGGGTGGTGCAGCAGGATGTCGCCCTTGCGGATGGCGGCGAACAGGTCGCTGCGCTTGGCGAGCTGCGTCGGGATGCCCGGCGTGAAGGGCTTGAACTTGAGGTCGGGCCGGTCCACGTGGTCGGGCACCTGCATCAGGCGCACCAGGTTGACCGGGCCGGTGACCTGGTAGAGATCCTCCTGCCCGAGCCCGAACTGCTGGAGCAGGAACTCGGACATGTGCGGCGGGCACAGGTCGGCCACCTCGAGGCGCACGGCGTCACCGAAGTTGCGCTGCGGCAGCTCGCCCTGGAGGGCGATGCGCAGGTTCTTGATCTCCTCCTCGTCCACGAACAGGTCGCTGTTGCGGGTGACGCGGAACTGGTAGCAGCCCTTCACGTCCATGCCGGCGAACAGCTCGTTCACGTGGGCGTGCAGGATCGAGGACAGGAACACGAAGCCCCAGTCGCAGCCGGAGATCTCCGGCGGCAGCGCGATGAAGCGCGGCAGGGCGCGCGGCGCCTGCACGATGGCGATGCCGGAGTTGCGGCCGAAGGCATCCTTGCCCGACAGCTCCACGGCGAAGTTCAGGCTCTTGTTGAGCAGCCGCGGGAAGGGGTGGGCCGGATCGAGGCCGATGGGCGTGAGCACGGGCATCACGTCCTGCATGAAGAAGTCGCGGATCCAGGCGCGCTGGGCATCGGTCCATTCGCGCCGGCGCAGGAAGCGGATGCCCTGCTCCGCGAGCGAGGGGAAGATCTCCTCGTTGAGGATGCGGTACTGCTCCGCCATCAGCCCGTGGGCCTGGCGCGAGACCTCGGCGAGCACCTGGCGCGGCGCGAGGCCGTCCGGCCCCGCCGTCTCGGCGCCGAGCTGCACCTGGGCCTTCAGGCCGGCCACCCGGATCTCGAAGAACTCGTCGAGGTTGCTGCCGGTGATGCACAGGAAGCGCAGGCGCTCGAGCAGCGGCACCTCGGGGTCGCGCGCCTGGGCGAGCACGCGGCGGTTGAACTCGAGCTGGCCGAGCTCCCGGTTGAGCAGCATGCGCTCCGGGCCGGCGGCCCCGGCACGCTCGCCGCGGCGCGGGACCGGGGCGGGCTCGGTCGCAGCCGGTGCCTCGACGGCTGCGTCGGGGAGCTTGTCCATGTTCATGGGTTGGAAGGCGGCACCCAGCCGCTGGCCTTCTCGGCGCCTTCACCGAAGAAGTGCGCCTCCATCTGCTGCTCGAGGTACTTGCGCGCCTTGGGGTCGGAGAGGTTGAGGCGGTTCTCGTTCACCAGCATCTTCTGGTGCTCGAGCCACGCCTTCCAGGCCTCCTTGGAGACCGTCTCGAAGAGCCGCTTCCCCAGCGGACCGGGGTAGGGAGGGAAGTCGAGACCCTCGGCCTCGCGGCCCAGCTTGACGCAGTGGATCTTTCTGGACATGACGGTGCTCCGGGCTGGCTACCCCGGAAGGTCCGGGGGAGCGGGATTATCCCTGAACCCGCTCCGCCGTTTCCACCGCGAGGGCCGGATGGTCGGCGCGCGGGCGCTCGAGGTGGTAGCCCTGGCAGCGATCCACGCCGAGGGATCGCAGCATGGCGAGGGTCGCCTCGTCCTCCACGCACTCGGCCACCGACACCTTCCGCAGGCCGCGGGCTACGTCCACCATGGCCTTGAGGAACACCTGGTTGACCCGGTCGCCGGGCAGGTTGCGGATGAACTGGCCGTCGATCTTGAGGATGTCCGCCTCGATGTGCTTGAGGTAGGCGAAGGAGGAGAAGCCGGCGCCGAAGTCGTCCAGGCAGACCTTGCAGCCGGTGTCGCGCAGCGCCTGGATGAAGCGCTGGGCGTCGTGCAGGTCGGACACGGCCGAGGTCTCGGTGAGCTCCACGATCAGCCGCGCGGGCGCCACGCCGGCGCGCCGCAGCTCGTCGGAGATGTAGCGCGGCAGGTTCGGCTCGTTGAAGGAGCGGCCGGAGATGTTCACGGCAATGGGCGGCGTGGACGGGCTGCGCGCGAGCAGCCGGATCGCCTCGGCGATCACCCACCGGTCGATGTCCAGGATGCGGCCGGTCTTCTCCGCCACCGGGATGAAGCTGTTGGGCATCACCAGCCGCGAGGGGTCGGCGGGGTCCACCATGCGCACCAGCGCCTCGAGATGGGTGAGGGCGCCACTGCCGCACTCGAAGATGCCCTGGAAGTGGAGCACCAGCATGTTGCTCTCCAGGGCGCGGGCGATGCGGTCGTTCCAGTTCAGGCGCGTGATGGCCGCCTGCGAGGCGCCCAGGTCCTCGCGGTACATGCGCCAGGTGTTCTTGCCCGCCTCCTTGGCGCGGTACATGGCGAGGTCGGCGTGGGCCACGAGATCCTCGGCGTTGGCGGCGTGGTTCGGGTAGATGGCCACCCCGAGGCTGCAGGTGAGGCGCAGGTTGTGGCCCTCGAAGCTGAAGGGGATGCGCGCCACGGCGCGCACGATGCGCTCGGCGAAGCCGTCGGCCTCGGAATCCTTCAGTTCGGGCGCGAGGATCGCGAACTCGTCGCCGCCGAGCCGCGCGAAGATCTCGTTGCGCCGCACCTGCGCCGACACCTCGCCCGCCACGCGGATCAGCATGGCGTCGCCGGCCCGGTGGCCGAAGGTGTCGTTGATGTGCTTGAACTCGTCCACGTCGAAGAACAGCAGGGCCACCCGGGTGCCCTGGCGATCGCACTCCGAGACCATGCGGTTGAGCTCGTCCTGGAAGCGATGACGGTTGTACAGGCCGGTGAGGGCGTCGCGCTCGGCCAGGTAGAGCAGCTGCTCGGCGGTCTGGCGCTCCCGGGTCACGTCCTCGTAGAGCCAGAGGTGGCCGACGAGCTGCTGCTGCCCGTCGCGCACCGGGTAGCAGACCTGGGTGACCAGCCGCCCGTCGGCCATCTCGATCTCGCGCCCGCCGCCGGGATCGCCGCCGAGCAGCTCGCCGGGGGGCTGGTCGCCGGCCAGCGGCGGGTGGGTGAGCAGGTGGCTCGCCTGGGACAGCAGCGCGCGCGCGTCCATGCCCACGAACCGCGCGCGGCTCTCGGCGAGCAGCCAGATCTGCTCGAAGGCCGGATTGGAGTAGATGACCTTGTTGTTGCGGTCCACGAACAGGATGCCGATGTGCATGGCGGCGAGCAGGGCGTTCAGGCGCGCCCGCTCCTCGGAGGCGAGCGCCAGGTACTCGCGCTGGATGGCGTAGGCCTTCTCGAGCTCCTGCAGCGTGGCCGAGAGCTTGTCCTCGGCCTCGCGGCGCTGGGTGACGTCGTGGATGGAGATGCGGATCCCGCCGTAGCTGCCGTCGCTGTCGTAGATGGGGCGCCAGTCCGCGGACACCCAGATCTCCGTCCCGTCCTTGCGGCGCAGGCGGAACTCCACGTCGGCGCCCTGCGTCCCGCCCAGCGCGCGGCTGACCTGCTCCGCAAGCCGGTCGCGGTCCTGGGGCACCGCCAGGGGCACCGGGAAGTTGGACATGGCCATGCACTCGCCGGGCTCGTAGCCCGTGAGCAGCGTGGCACGCGAGTTGATCCACAGCGGCTTGCCCACCGGCGAGAGCCACAGTTCGCAGTCGTAGCTGTAGTCGGCGATGGCGTGGAAGCGGGCCTCGCTGGCGCGCACCTGGGCGAGCCGGTCCTCCACCGCGCGCGCCATGGTGTTGAACACGGCGCTCAGCTGGCCGACCTCGTCGTCGCCGGCCACGTCCACCCGCACCGAGTAGTCGCCCTGGGCGAGCGACTGGCTCGCGGCGGAGAGGCGCTGCAGGTGGCGCGTGAGCAGCCAGCCCACGATCCACAGTAGCAGGAGCGAGGCTGCCATGGCGGCCATGCCGATGGCGAGGCTCTCGGCCAGCAGCTTGCTCTGCGACTCGCGCAGGAAGCCCGTGTCCAGGCCCACCTGCAGCGAGCCGTAGCGCTGCCCCGCCAGGGTGATCTCCATGCGCTGGTCGAAGCGGCCGTCCGGATCCCCCTCGGAGACGCGCACGTCCACCGGCGGCAGGGGCCGGTCCGCGGGCCAGCCGGCGGCCGCCACAACGTTGCCCGTGTGGTCCTGCAGAACGAGGTAGCCGAGCGAGCGGTCGGAGCGTATCTCCTCGAGCACCTGCTGGATGGTGGCGTAGTCGCGCTGGGCGAGGGGCGCGGCGAGCGCCGCGTTGAGCAGCGGCGTGATGTCGCGGGTCCAGCGTTCGGCCTGGTCCAGCAGCGCCGCGCGGTCGATGCGGATGGAGTTGGCCACCAGCAGTGCCAGCATCGCCACCATCACCACGGCGGTGGCGGCGACGATGCGCAGGCGCAGCGAGGCGCGCAGCCAGTTCAACGCGCGACCTCCTGCATCAGCCGGCGGTGCGCGCCGGCGATGCCGTCGAGGGCCCTGAGTTCCGCCTCGGTGGGCGGGCGCACGCCCTCGAGTCCCGACTGGGTGCGGAAGCGCTCGCCTTCCGGGGTCGCGCCCCAGAACTCCGCGATCCCCTCCCGCACGGCCTGGCGGGTGGCCGCGGGCACGTCCCGGCGCGCCACGAACATGACGTGGGAGATGCGCCGCGTCTCGCCGAGGATCCGCACCTGGCCCTTCATCTGCGCGCTGGCCTGGTAGAACGCCGAGCCGTTCATGACCATGGCCTCGAACTCGCCGCGCACCAGCGAGAGCAGGATCGAATCCTGGAACCCGGGAGGATGCAGCACCGAGGCACCATCGAGCCCCTCGCTGCGCAGCAGCTCCTGGCCCAGCGCGGCGGCGGTGGTGAAGCGGTCGGGCAATGCGATGCGGGTGCCGGCCAGTTCACGCATGGCCCAGACGCCCGAGCGGCGCTGGACCAGCACCACCCCGTACATGTCGTTGGTCACCCGCAGCAGCGGCGCATAGCCGGCGTCGAGCTGGGCGAGACGGGCGGCCTGGGGCGAGGCCATGGCGATGTCGTAGGCGCCGGAGAGCAGTCGCTGATCGAACTCCCGCAGGCTGGGCGCCGTCACCAGCAACACCGGCCGCGACAGGTGGCGCTCCAGGTGGCTCGCCAGCGGCTGGAACAGCGTGAGCAGCGCCCGGGTGCTGATGTAGGGCGCCAGGGCCAGCTCGAGCGGGCCTTCGGCCGCGCGCGCCCGTGGCAGGGCCGCGCAGGCCAGGGCGCAGAGGGCGGAGCCGAGGGCGCGGCGGCGATTCATGGCACGCGCCACAGCGCAGGAAGCGTGCCGGCCACCCCGGAACCGGCCGCGAAGGCGGGGGTCCGGGGCCGCGCCAACTAGCGGATCTCCTTGCCGAGCACCTTCGAGCGTCGCTGGTAGTTGTACAGCCGGCGCCGCTCCATGGGCAGGCTGTCCACGTCCTGGACCGTGAAGCCCTGCTCCACGAACCAGTGGGCCGTGCGGGTGGTGAGCACGAACAGCCGCTGCATTCGCGCCCGGCGCGCCCGCGTCTCGATGGTGCGCAGCAGCCGCTCGCCGGCGCCGGTGCCGCGGTACTTGGCGTGCACGGCGAGGCAGGCGAGCTCGCCGGCGCGTTCCTCGGGAAAGGGGTAGAGCGCAGCGCAGCCCACGATCAGCCCGTCGTGCTCGAGCACCGTGAAGCGCCCGATCTCGCGCTCGAGCAGCTCGCGCGAACGCTTGACCAGGGTGCCGTCGGCCTCGAGCGGCTCGATCAGGCCGATCACTCCGCCCACGTCGTCCACGGTGGCGGTTCGCACGGTCTCGAGGGGATCCTGGGTGACCATGGTGCCCACGCCCTCGTGGGTGAACAGCTCCAGCAGCAGCGCCCCGTCCTGGTGGCGGCTGATCAGGTGGGCGCGCTTGACCCCGCCGTGGCAGGCGCGCGCGGCGAAGGGCAGGTACAGGCCGGCGTCGCCCCGGGGCGCGTTCCGGCCGCCCATGACGCGCTCGGCATCGCTCACGGTGAGCTCGCGCAGCAGCGCTCCGGTGGCGTCGGTGACGCCCGGTTCGTTCATCAGGAACACGAGCTTGTCGGCAGCCAGCGCGTGGGCCACGTGGCAGGCCACGTCCTCGACGGTGAGGTTGAAGATCTCGCCCGTGGGCGAGAAGCCCAGCGAGGACAGCAGCACCAGCTCGCCGTCGTCGAGGCGGTTGCGGATCGCCTCGGCGTTCACCTTGCGCACCTCGCCCGTGTAGAGCATGTCCACGCCGTCCACCACGCCCACCGGCTGGGCCACCACGAAGTTGCCCCCGGACACGCGGATGGTGGCGTTGGCCATGGGCGAGTTGGGCAGGCCCATGGACAGCAGCGCCTCGATCTCCATGCGCAGCCGGCCGCTCGCCTCCTTGACGTCGGCCAGCGCCTGCTCGTCGGTGACGCGCATGTCGCGCACGTAGCGCATGCGCGCCTTGCGGGCCTTGAGCCGGGTCTCGATCTGGGGGCGGGCGCCGTGCACCAGCACCAGCCGCACGCCGAGGGCCGCGAGCAGGTTCAGGTCGTGGGTGAGCGAGACGAAGCCGCCGTCGGCCACCACCTCGCCGCCGAAGGCCACCACGAAGGTGCGGCCCCGGAATGCGTGAATGTAGGGGGCGGCGGCGCGGAACCAGGGCACGAACGGCCCGGCGCCGTTCGCCGCGTCCGGGGAGGGCGGCGCGTCCACGGGCCGCCGCCTACTTCGGCGCCATCCGGATGGCGCCGTCGAGACGGATGGTCTCGCCGTTGAGCATCACGTTCTCGACGATGTGCCGCACCATGGCGGCGAACTCCGGGGGCCGGCCAAGGCGCGGCGGGAAGGGCACCTGGGCACCGAGCGACTTCTGGGCCTCGTCGGGCAGGCCGGCCATCATGGGCGTCTCGAACAGGCCCGGCGCGATGGTCACCACCCGGATGCCGAAGCGCGCCAGTTCGCGCGCCACCGGCAGGGTCATGCCCACCACGCCCGCCTTG
>CAZXJW010000078.1:0-11898 GCA_964641005.1 uncultured Rhodocyclaceae bacterium | reverse complement strand
GCCTGTACAAGCCGATCCCGGGCAAGTTCAAGGACTACATCGCGATCCCGAAGGCCAACGGCTACCAGTCGCTGCACACCACGCTGTTCGGCCCCTTCGGCATGCCCATCGAGGTGCAGATCCGCACCGCCGACATGCACCGCATCGCCGAGGCCGGCGTGGCCTCGCACTGGCTCTACAAGCAGACCGACTCCGACCTCACCGAGCTGCAGCAGAAGACCCACCTCTGGCTGCAGAGCCTGCTCGAGATGCAGACCCGCAGCGGCTCCTCGGTGGAGTTCCTCGAGCACCTCAAGGTGGACCTGTTCCCCGACGAGGTGTACGTGTTCACGCCCAAGGGCCGCATCCTGTCGCTGCCCCAGGGCTCCACCTGCGTGGACTTCGCCTACGCGGTGCACACCGACATCGGCAACCGCTGCGTGGCCGCACGCATCAACGGCGAACTGGTCCCGCTGCGCTCCGAGCTGCACAACGGCGACCGCGTGGAGATCATCACCGCCGCCCACGCCAAGCCCAACCCGGCCTGGCTCAACTACGTGGTCACCGGCAAGGCGCGCTCGAGCATCCGCCATTTCCTCAAGACCATGCAGTACGAGGAGTCGGCCCAGCTCGGCGAGCGGCTGCTCGCCCAGGCCGTGGCCGCCATCGGCGGCCGCGAGGCGGTGATCGACGAAGCCCAGTGGGAACGCTACGGACGCGACCACGGCCACCGTCCCCGCCTGGAGGTGCTGGCCGACATCGGCCTGGGCAAACTGCTGGCCATCGTGGTGGCTCGCCAGCTGCTGCGCCTGGGTGACCACGAGGGCGAGTCCAACCGCCTGCCCGGCACGGTGGTGATCCGCGGCTCGGAGGGCATGGCGCTGCAGTTCGCCAAGTGCTGCCACCCGATTCCCGGCGACCCGATCATCGGCTACGTGAAGAAGGGCCAGGGCCTGGTGGTGCACACCCACGACTGCCCGGTGGCGCGCAAGATGCGCGGCGATCCGGACAAGTGGCTCGACGTGGAGTGGTCGCCCGACACCAAGAAGCTGTTCGCGGTGAACATCCGGCTGGTGGTGTCGAACCAGCGCGGCGTGCTGGCCAAGCTCGCCGCCGAGATCGCGGAGGCCGGCTCGAACATCGACAACGTGAGCCTCGAGCCGGGCGATTCCAGCGCCTATTCCAACATCCACTTCACCCTGCAGGTGAACAACCGGCTGCACCTCGCGCACCTGATGCGCGGGCTGCGCCGGATTCCCGAGGTGATCCGCATCACGCGCCTGAAGGGCTGATCCCCGGCGCATCCTCACGAAGCCCGCCGCGCGGCGGGCCGGTCACTGCCCCCCCATGGACATCCTCTCCACCCAGTTCCTCTCGGCACTCGCCGCCATCATCGTCATCGACCTCGTGCTCGCGGGCGACAACGCCATCGTGATCGCGCTGGCGGCCCGCACCCTGCCCGCCGAGATGCAGAAGAAGGCCATCGTCTGGGGCACCCTGGGCGCCATCGTCGTGCGGGTGGTCATGACGCTGGTGGTGGTGTGGCTGCTGTCGGTGCCCTGGCTGCGGCTGGGCGGCGGCGTGCTGCTGATCTGGATCGCCTTCAAGCTGCTGGCCGAGGAGAAGGACGACGAGGAAGGCCGGGAGGTCACGGGCGTGCCCGCTGGCGCCGGCACCAGCTTCGGCAGCGCCATCCGCACCATCGTGGTGGCCGACGCGGTGATGGGCCTGGACAACGTGCTGGGCGTGGCCGGCGCGGCCAAGGGCAGCTTCCTGCTGGTGGTGCTGGGCCTGGCCATCAGCATCCCGATCATGATCTGGGGCAGCACGCTCATCCTGAAGTGGGTGGAGCGCTTCCCGGTGATCATCTACGTGGGCGCGGGCGTTCTGGCGTGGACGGCCGCGGCGATGATCCACCACGAACCGCACCTCACGCCGTTCTTCGCCGAGCACCGCGCCGCGCTGGTGCTGCTGTACGCCGGCCTGGTCGTGGGGATCCTGGGCGCCGGCTGGTGGGTGAAGCGGCGCCATGCCCTCTCGCGCCGGCAAGGTGCGTGACGGTTGCCAGGCTCCGGGGGTCGTGAGAGAGGAAAGACCTGACCCCGGTTGACCTCGGTCAATGGGGCCGGGCACGGATTGCGCGAGGATCGGAGCGGGTTCAAGATCGGTGTCCGGCCCGCCGGACCGTTCCTGCCACGGAATCGCTGCCAGCCATGAAACCGCTTCGCGCCATCGCCTCCGCCGTCCTGCTAGCTGCCTCCTGCCTGGCGCTGCCGGCGGCTGCCCAGTCCGGCGACGATGCCGCGGCCGACGGTGCGCCCAGGCTGCCCGCCCGCAGCGAGCGGCTCGACATCTACGGCGCCGGGATGTGCCACACCTGCGAATGGCGCCCGCGCGCCAAGGTGATGGCCGCCGCCGAGCAGTGCGGCACCGAAGCCGGCGGCACGGCGAAGTCGGGACTGTTCGAGTGCGGCCGCAATCCGGCCTGCGAACCGGTCTGCAACTTCGTCCGCTGCGGCACCGAGTAGTCCTCCGGATTCCCCTGCTGCTTTCTCTCCCGCGGGAGCACGTCGCTCCCCGGTGACGCATTCGCAGGCGAATTGCGCCCGCGCCCGCTGGCGTTCCCGGCAACCACCTGAGCCGCAACGGCTTTCGCGAGGTGGTACGTCCCTTGATAGGAGTCCCGTGGCAGCGCCCGCGTCCCCCCGACCGGGGGCTGCCGGTAGTCAAGTGGGACTTCGCCGCCCGCGCTTCGCCAGAGCCGGGCGGACTTTTTTCCGGGACCGAAAGCCATGCTCAAAGTCGCGCACCCCCGACGTCCGATCACGGCGCCGCAACTGTCCGATGCCTTCGCATCGATCTTCAACATCGCCCTCCTCCTGCTGCTGCTGCTGGGCATCTGCGGGCTGATCTACAAGGCCCTCAAGCCGGGCGGCTGGATCGGCCACGTGATGGATGCCGCGTGGCATGCCCACCCGGGCTTCGCCGCCCTGGCGGGGATGGGCATCCTGGCGGGTCTGGTGGCCGCCAAGCGCTGGCTCGATGCCACCTCCGAGGACGGATCGCGCGGCGACATCCTCGTGTACGGCGGGCTGGCGCTGGGACTGTTCTTCGCGTTCGAGCTGTTCGTCAACGGCTCGATCTGAGGGGCGAGTCGGCGCACGACGACGCCACGAAGCGTCGCCCGATCAACCGCTTGAACGCAGTTTGCGCGTTGGACGTCGCCCACCGGCGACGCCCTGTCCGGCGTCGTGCTCAGCCGACCCGTCGCACCGGGTTCTTCAGCGTCCCCAGCCCCTCGATGCGGCACTCCGCCGTGTCGCCATCCTCGATCACCACCGCCCCCGGCGTTCCCGTGGAGATGATGTCCCCCGGGTGCAGCGTCATCACGTGGGAGTGGAACGCCACCAGGTAGGCGGGCGGGAACTGCATGTTGCCCACCACGTTGGCGCGGTGCAGCTTGCCGTTGTTCCAGGTGCCCACCTCCAGCTTCAGCACGTCGGCCACCTCGTCGCGGGTGATGAGGTGCGGGCCGAAGGCGAAGAAGGTGTCGAAGTTCTTCGAGCGCGTGAGGTAGCGCGGATTCTTCTGCAGGATGTCCTCGGCGGTCATGTCGAGGATCAGGCAGTAGCCGGCCACGTGGTCGAGCGCGTCGTCCTCCGACACCCGTCGGCAGGTGCGGCCGATGATCACGCCCAGTTCGGCCTCGGCCGTGACGCGCGTCGACTCGGGCGGCAGCTCGATGGTGTCGCCCGGCCCGATGATGGTCTGGTCACCCTTGATGAAGGATGCCGGCTCGTCGGGGTACACGGCGTTCAGGTCGGCCGCGTGGTCGCGGTAGTTCAGGCCGATGCCCCAGATCTTGCGCGGGTGCCGGTACAGCGGCCCGTAGCGCAGCGACGCGGGGTCGCGGTAGCGGGCCGTGGCGAAGGCGTCGGCCGCCAGCGCCTCGCTCAGTCCCTGGGTGATGAGGGAGAACAGCTCGACGGGCCAGGCCCGGCCGAGCCGTGCGTTGATGTCGGCCACCAGGACTACGCCGTGCGGCATGACCACGGCGGCCTGTTCGCGGCCCTCGTGCAGGACGGTGCAAAGACGCATGAAAAGCTCCCCAGTCGCGGCACGCGCCGCGCGGCGCGGATTATAGGGAGCACCGGGCGGCCATCGGCCGCGCGATCGCGCACCTCGGAGGGGTATTGGTGGGCCGTGAAGGATTCGAACCTTCGACCAACGGATTAAGAGTCCGCTGCTCTACCAGCTGAGCTAACGACCCGGGGTCGGGGGGGATGGAGCCCCGCCCGGAGATCGCGAGGCGGGAGCCCGTCGATCCGGATCGCGTCTCGGGCATGACAACCTTGCCCGGCGCGAAAAAAGACGCGCATTCTATGAATCGGCCCGTGCGGTGTCAACGCGGGCCCGACAGCCGCATCCGCACAGGCGAATACCGCGTACAACCCTTCACCTGATCCCGAAACGCCCTGGCATGTCTCGAACCGTCGTCCGACTGATGCTCCTGGCCGCGGCCGCGGCCGCGCTGCTCTACGCCGCCGCCGTGGGGGCGCTGTGGCTGCGCCAGGAGAAGCTGCTCTTCCAGCCGGAGGTGCTCGACCCCGCCTACCCGCTGGCCACCGATCCCGACGTGCGCGAGGCGTTCGTGGAACGGCCCGACGCCCGTCTGTCGATGCTCGAGCTGCGGCTGCCCGACCCGCGCGGCGTCGTGTTCTACCTGCACGGAAACGGCGGCAGCCTGCGGGGGTGGTTCGTGAACCGCGACTTCTGGCGGCGCACGGGCTACGACCTCGTCATGATCGACTATCGCGGCTACGGCAAGAGCACGGGACGCATCGAGGCCGAGGCGCAGCTGCACGAGGACGTGGCCGCCGCCTGGCAGGCGGTGGCGCCGCGATACCAGGGCCGGCGCGTGGTGCTGTTCGGGCGCTCGCTCGGCACCGGCCTCGCGGCGCGGCTCGCAGCGAGCATCCAGCCCGACCTCACCATACTGGCATCGCCCTACCGGAGCCTCGAGGCGCTGGCCCGGGAGCACTACCCGTGGGTGCCCTCGGCCGTGCTGCGCTATCCGCTGCGCACCGACCTGTCCATCGGGCAGATCACGCGGCCGGTGCTGCTGCTGCACGGCGAGCGCGACACGCTGATCCCGCCATCGCACAGCGAAGCGCTGCTGGAGCGGGCGCCATCTGCCCGGCTGGTGCGCATTGCCGGCGCAGGACACGCCGACCTGCAGGAATTCGACCGCTACCTGGCGGCGATCACCGACGCGCTCGCGGCGCTGCGCTGAAGCGGCTCGGGAAGGGGGGGTAGGTGGTCGGAGGCTCGAACTGCCGACCAACGGATTAAAAGTCCGCTGCTCTACCGACTGAGCTAACCACCCGTCGAGGAAAGGACGCGAATTCTATTGGCCGGGCAGCGGCAGCGTCAACGCGAAATCCGTCAACGACGCGTGCAAGCAGCTGTTTCTGAACGCGACATGGCTGCGCGAACCGCTCACTTCAGTTTCGCGAGCCGCTGCTTGGCCTTCTCGGCGGCCTCGGACAGGGGATGCTTCGCCACCAGGTCCTCGAGCGTGCGGCGCGCCGCCGCGTTGTCGCCGGCCTGGGCCTGCGCGTTGCCGAGCACCAGCATGGCGTCGGGCACCTTGAGCGTGTCGGGATAGGTGACCAGCAGCTTCTGCAGAGCGGCGATGGCATTGGGATAGTCGGCCAGCCGGAAGTACGCCTCGCCGAGCCAGTACTGGGCGTTGGGGGCGAGTTCGTGGCGCGGGTTGGCGCGCAGGAAGGCACGGAACTCCTGCACGGCGCCGGCGGAGTCGCCCGAGCGCTGCCGCGCCAGGGCCGCCTCGTAGGTGCGGCGGGCAGCCTCGGCATCGGGAACGGCCGGCGGCGCTGCGGCAGCCGACGTGGCCGGGGCCGTGGCCGCACCGGGCGGTACAGGGGGTACGGCGGCCGGGCTGACCGGCGCCGGGATGCCGGCGGTCTCGAGCTTCTTCAGGCGCAGGTCGATCTCGCCGAGTTGCGTGAGGCTCGCCGCGCCGCCCGTGGCCGCCTCGAGCTTCTTCAGGCGCGCCTCGAGTTCCGCGAACTGCTGGGCGGTGGCCGGAGCCGCCGTGGCCGCGGCCGCCACGGCCGCGGCCTCGATCTTCTTGAGACGCAGGTCGATCTCGCCGAGCTGGGTCGAGAGCTTCTTGCGCGTCTCCGCGTCGTCCTTGGCGAGCTGCTCGAGCTTGCGCACCCGGGCATCGGTGTCGTTGTAGAGGTCGCCCTGGCGCTTGTCGGACTTCTCCTGGCGGTCCTTGAGCACCTCGATGCGGTTGCCGGACTCCTCGAGCGCGCCGCGCAGCTCGCGCACCTGG
This sequence comes from uncultured Rhodocyclaceae bacterium, assembly GCA_964641005.1. Taxonomy (GTDB): domain Bacteria; phylum Pseudomonadota; class Gammaproteobacteria; order Burkholderiales. The sequence continues at coordinate 5,555 of CAZXJW010000078.1, read as the reverse complement.
CGCCCGAGGGTCTCGATCTGTCCTAGCAGGTCGAGCAGCACCCGGTTCTCGGTGGGCGCCGCGGCAGGCTTGGGCGCAGGCTGCTGCTGCGCGGCGACAGGCAGGGCCACCGCCAGCGCCGCCGCGACGGCGAGGGTTCGCGGGGAGGTCATGCCCGGTTCGCGGGGATCACTTGTCCACGTCGGGGTAGACCAGGTCGCTGCGGCGGTTCTCCGCGTAGGCGTCCTCGTCCTTGCCCAGTGCCTTCGGCTTCTCCTCGCCGTAGCTCACGGCCTCCACGCGGCTGGCGGGCACTCCCAGCAGGGTCATGGCCCGCTTGACGCTGTCGGCGCGCCGCTGGCCAAGCGCCAGGTTGTACTCGGTGGAGCCGCGCTCGTCGCAGTTGCCTTCCACGCGCACCTTGTACTTGGGGTTGTCCATGAGGAACTTCGCGTGCGCCTCCACGAGGTCGCGGTATTCGCCGCGGATGTCGAAGCTGTCGAAGTCGTAGTAAACGCTGCGCTTGGACAGCGGGCTGGAGGGATCGCGCAGCATCGTTGCCGCGTCGGTGAGCGGGCGTGACGTCTCTCCGCCCGCGGGCAGCGGCTTGACCTCGGCGGCCTCCATCTCGCGCCGGCGACGCTCCTCCTCCTCGCGCAGGCGGCGGTTGAGTTCGTCCTGCTCGCGCTGGGCCGCGGCGCGGCGCGCCTCGTCCTCCTTCTTGCGCTGCGCCTCGAGCAGGTCACGCTGCTCGACGGTGGCCTTGCTCTGTTCCTTGATGTCCTGGTTGGCGCAGCCGGCGGCCAGCAGGGCCAGCATCGACAGCAGCAGGATTCGTTTGGTCATGGCGGTTCCCTCTTTTGGGTGTCAGCGGTTTTTCGACAGCGGTCCCCAGGCCGGTTCGCGCACCGCGCCGCTCGATTCCGAGAGGCGCTGCTTGATCCGGCCGTCGCGCGACACGGCAGCGAGGATCCCCCGCCCGTTCGATTCCGAGGCGTAGAGGATCATGCGGCCGTTGGGGGAGAAGGTGGGGGATGAATCGATGCGTCCGTCGGTGAGCAGCTGGGCATTGCGGCTGCCGATCTCCTGGATGGCCACGTTGTAGCGGCCGCCGTTGCGCTGCACGAAGCAGAAGCTGCGCCCGTCGGGCGCCCAGCGCGGCGTGACGTTGTAGCCGCCCTCGAAGGTGACGCGCTCGGCGCCGCCACCGCTGGAGGACATGCGGTAGATCTGCGGGCTGCCGCCACGGTCGGAGGTGAACAGCAGCGTGCGGCCGTCGGGCGACCAGTGGGCCTCGGTGTCGATGGCCGGCGAGCTGGTCAGGCGCGTGAGCTGGCTGCCGTCCACGCGCAGGCTGTAGATCTGCGCCACGCCGTCGCGGGTGAGGGTGATGGACAGGCGCTCGCCGTCCGGGGCCCAGGCCGGCGAGCTGTTGGCACCCTCGTAGTTGGCCAGCACGCTGCGGGTCGCGTCGGCCAGGTTGTGCACGAACACGACGGGCTTCTTGCGCTCGAAGGAGACGTAGGCGATGCGGGTGCCGTCGGGCGACCAGGCCGGCGAGATGATGGGCTCGCGGTTGGCGAGGATGAAGTCGGCGTTGGCGCCGTCGGCGTCGGCCACCTGCAGCTCGAAGCGCTCCTTGCCGCGCACCACGTAGCAGATGCGGGTGGAGAACACGCCCGGCTCGCCGGTGAGCTCCTCGTAGATGACGTCTGCGATGCGGTGGGCGATGGCGCGCAGCTGGCTGGCCGGCACGGTGTAGCTGAAGCCGGTGCGCTGGGTCTGCTTGGCGGCGTCCATGAGGCGGAAGCGCACGGCGATGCGGCCGTCGGAGCGCTCCACCACGTTGCCGATCACCAGGTTCTCCACACCGCGGTTGCCGAAATTGCGCCAGTCCACGTCCTCAGGCTCGGAGGGGAACTTCGGCATCCAGCCGGCGGACTTCTCGCGGAACAGGCCGCTGCGCAGCAGGTCGGCCAGCACCACCTCGCCCACCTTGTCGGCGTGGCGCTCCTGGTTGGCAAAGGGCAGGACGGTGATGGGGATTTCGCGCCCGCTGCCGCCCACGATCTCGATGGTGAGCGCGGCCCGGGCGGCGGGAGCGAGCGCGAGGGCGGCGGCGGCGCCGGCACCCTTGAGCAGGGTGCGGCGCGCGCATGCGATCGGCATTTCGGGCATGGAGGGGGATTATAGGGTTGGGAGGCTTCAGTCCCGGGGCCGGAACAGCAGGTTCAGGTCGCGCATCTGGGAGAACAGGTCGGGATCGTCGGGCACGGGCAACGGTTGTTCCTTGAAGCGTTCGATGGCCCGCTCGATGGCGCGGTCATAGGCACTCACGCCGCTGGAGCGCACCAGCCGCATGGATGCAACGGTTCCGTTCTTCAGCAGCCTCACCTCGAACTCCGCCTGCGGGTTCCCCTCGATGCCGGGCGGCAGCACCACCTTGTCCCGGATGGCGTTTCGTATCCGGGCCGTGTACTCGTCGATCGCCTTCTGCGCGGCAGCCGCGGCCTGGGCCGAGGCGCGCCGTTCGGCCTCGGCACGTTCGCGCGACTGGCGCAGCTCGTCCGCGGCGCGCTGCTGGGCAAGCACCGCCTGTCGCTGCTCCTCCCTGCGTCGGGCATCCTCGGCCCGGCGAGCCTCCTCCGCCAGGCGCCGCTCCTCGTCGGCCGCCTTCGCGGCTTCGAGGCGCTGGCGCTCCTGTTCGCGCCGCTGTGCCTCCTCGGCCTTGCGAAGCTCGGCTTTCTGGCGTTCTTCGGCAGCCTTCTGCTCGTTAAGTTTCTTTTCCTGCTCGCGTTTCTCGCGCAGGGCGATGTCGGGCTTCGGCGCCGGGGGTTCGGGGGCCGGCCGTACGGCGGGCTTCGGCGGTTCGGGCGGCAAGGCCCTGGGTTCCGGCGGAGCGGGCCTGGGCGGTTCCGGCGGGGGTGGCGGGGGCGGCGTGCGCTCCGCCACGGGCTCGGGCGGCGGCGGGGCAGGTGCAGGCGGCGGGGCCCGTGGCCGGTCGGGAATCGAGGCCACGAGCTCCACTTCCACCCGCTCCGGCGGCTTGCTCTGCCAGGCCAGGCCGAACACCAGCAAGACCCCGAACATGACATGGACGACGGCGGCCAGGGCTCCGGAGACGACGTAGCCCGGCCGCTGCACTGCCTGCATCAGTTGCCGCCCTTGGGCTTCGTGAGCAGGCCGATGCGCTGCACCCCGGCCACCTGCAGCCGGTCCATCACCTCGAGGACCTTGCCGTACTCGGCGCGGCGGTCGGCGGCGATCACCACGGGGCGCGGCTCGCCCGAGGGCTGGGCCTGGCGCTCCTTCACGATCTTCGCCAGTTCGTCGAGGTTCACGCGCCGCTCCGAGGCCGTGCTGCCATCGCGCAGCGCCACCTGGTCGGTGCCCAGGACCCGGATCTCGATGGGCTGGGACGGCGCGGCCGAGGACTTGCCCACCGTGGGCAGCTCCACCTGGCTGGTCTGGATCATGGGGGCCGTGACCATGAAGATCACCAGCAGCACCAGCATCACGTCGATGTAGGGCACCACGTTGATCTGGCTCATCACCCGCGAGCGGGAGCGGCGCGAGGTCTCCATGGCGGGGGCCTCAGGCGCTGCCGGCCTGGCGCTGCAGCAGGTTCGAGAACTCCTCCATGAAGCCCTCGAAGCGCGTGGCCAGGCGGTCCACGTCGCGCACGTGGTGGTTGAAGGCGATCACGGCGGGGATGGCGGCGAACAGGCCGATGGCAGTGGCCACCAGCGCCTCGGCGATCCCCGGCGCCACGGCGGCCAGGGTCGCCTGGTTCACGTTGGCCAGGCCACGGAAGGAATTCATGATCCCCCACACCGTGCCGAACAGGCCCACGTAGGGGCTCACCGAACCGACCGTGGCCAGGAAGTTGAGGTGGGACTCCAGGTCGTCCATCTCGCGCTGCCAGGTGGCGCGCATGGCGCGGCGCGAACCATCCATGATGGCCGCGGTGGTCTGGCCGGACTGGCGGCGCAGGCGCCAGAACTCGCGGAAGCCCGCGAGGCAGATCTTCTCGAGGCTGCCGGCCGACTGGCCCTGGTTGGCGGCGGCCTGCAGCAGGTCGTTCAGGTCCTGGCTGCTCTGGGCGGCGCGGAAGCGGCGCTCGAACTCCTCGGTCTGGCGCTTGGCGGCGCGGATCTGGAACAGCTTGTGGAAGATGAACCACCACGACACGAAGGACAGCCCGGCGAGCAGCAGCATGACGAGCTGGACGATCAGGCTCGCGTTGGCGACGAGATGGAGGATGGACAGGTCGGTGGTGGCGTTCATTCGGGATCCGCGGTCGGGGCGGGAAGCCAGTCGTCGAAGGCGGCGCGCAGCCGCGCGGGGAGGCGCACCGGCCGCAGCTTGGAGGCCGATACGCAGGCGAGGTTCACTTCGGCGCGCATGCAGTCGTCATCACCCGACACCGCCTGGTAGAGCGTGAGCTGGGCGGCGCCGGCGCGGGCCACGGCGAGCGAGGCCTCGAGCAGCTCGTCGAGCACCGCCGGGCGAAGGTACTCCAGGCGCATGGCGCGCACGATGAACAGGCAGTCGTCCCCGGCGGCCAGGCCGGAGGCGTCGCAACCCAGCATGCGCAGCCACTCCATGCGGGCGCGCTCCAGGAAGTGCAGGTAGGTGGCGTGGAAGACGATGCCGCCGGCATCGGTGTCCTGGTAGTACACCCGCACGGGGACGGCGAAGCGGCGCGCGCCCGGCGGGGGGTGCAGCGTCAGGGCCATCGGCCCTCCCGGCGCGGTGCCGGCATCACTCCGGACGGCCCGCCCACAGGTCGCCGGTGCCGGCGGCGGCGGGGGCGGCCAGGCCGAAGTGGCGCCAGGCGGACACCGTGGCCATCCGCCCGCGCGGGGTGCGCTGGAGGTAGCCCTGCTGGATGAGGTAGGGCTCGAGCACGTCCTCGATGGTGTCGCGCTCCTCGCCGATGGCGGCGGCGAGGTTGTCCACGCCCACCGGGCCGCCGGAGAACTTTTCCATGACGGCCAGCAGCAGCTTGCGGTCCATGACATCCAGGCCGGCGGCGTCCACGTCGAGCATGGTGAGGGCGGCGTCGGCCACCTCGCGGGTGATGCGGCCGTCGGACTTCACCTGGGCGAAGTCGCGCACCCGGCGCAGCAGCCGGTTGGCGATGCGCGGGGTGCCACGGGCGCGCGAGGCGATCTCCAGCGCGCCCTCGTCCACGATGTGGGCATCGAGCAGGCGCGCCGAGCGCAGCACGATGCGGGTGAGCTCGGCGGGGGTGTAGAACTCCAGCCGCGAGACGATCCCGAAGCGGTCGCGCAGCGGGTTGGTGAGCATGCCGGCGCGGGTGGTGGCGCCCACCAGGGTGAAGGGCGGCAGGTCGAGCTTCACCGAGCGTGCCGCGGGGCCCTCGCCGATCATGATGTCGATCTGGTAGTCCTCGAGCGCCGGGTAGAGCACCTCCTCCACCACGGGCGAGAGCCGGTGGATCTCGTCGATGAACAGCACGTCGTTGGGCTCGAGGTTGGTGAGCAGCGCGGCCAGGTCGCCGGCGCGCTCCAGCACCGGGCCCGAGGTCTGGCGCAGGCCGACGCCCATCT